>JAEMTQ010000122.1 GCA_016462185.1 Ilumatobacteraceae bacterium | reverse complement strand
CGAAACGTCGGAATTATCACCGTTACACCCGAATTTTCGTCAGACTTCACTTGAAGTAGCGTAACCAAATTATTTAGACCCCATAATGGATGTACCTATGAAGTTCATAAGACGAGCCTTGCTTGCGTTGAGTGTTGCCAGTGCAGTCGCTGGAGTTCTGCGCTTTAAGGGCAAAGGTGTTGGTGCGATCAAACAGGGCGGCTGGCGAAAAATTACTGACCAGAAGTAAATCAGAGCACAAATGATAGGAATTTTTGGTGCGGGTGTAGTTGGTTCAAGAGTTGCAGAGTCATTGTCTTTGAATCTGCAAACCGAAATTGGTGTGTTCGACTCGTCACAAATCATTGCTCAGCGGCTTGCTCGTCGACTCCATCTAACTAACTCAAATATCTCAGCAGTAGATGAGAACAAAATCAATTGCTCAAAAGTGGTAGTAATTGCCGGCCCGTCGCCGCATGCAGAAGTCGCAAGAGCGTTTCTTGAAAAAAAGATTTCGGTCGTATCAACAAGTGATGACATTGCCGACTGTTTAAATCTGCTCGCGCTCGCGGACCTTGCCATAACAAACGGCGTGACACTGATAGTTGGATCTACATCTTCGCCTGGCATGTCTGCGTTGTTGGCAAGAAGTTTGAGCAAGACATTCGACGAAATCGATGAGGTGCATGTTGCGTTACATGGCACTGGTGGCCCGTCGTGCGCACGCCAGCACCACCGTGCCCTCTCGGGTCAATCAATTGGCTGGCACGACGGCGAATGGTTGCGTCGTCCGGCTGGCAGTGGTCGCGAGTTGTGCTGGTTCCCCGAACCTGTGGGTGCTTACGACTGTTATCGCGGCGAACTTCCTGATCCGCTTTTAATAAAACGAGCATTTCCTGAGTTGACTCGAGTGACTGCTCGAGTTTCAGCCACACGGCGAGATCGCGTGTTCGCGCGCTTGCCAATGTTGATTCCACCTCAAGCCGAAGGAGGAATGGGCGGCTTGCGAGTTGAAGTTCGTGGCACTAAAAATGGTGAACGAGTTGTAGATGTAGTCGGAGTAGTTGAACGCGTTGGCCAAGTTGCTGGAGTTGTCAGCGCTTGTGTAGCCAGTGCAATTTTGATCGGCGAAATTAATCAGCCAGGGGCATTTGTGTTGGGCGAATCTGCTCTACCGAACGAAAAATTACTGAGCAGTGTTATCAACGGTGGTGTGCAAGCCCATTCGTTTGTGCGGGCTTAGTTAATTTCTCATTCTCATTGATTCTCAGATAAGTTGTTGCGTATGGCAAACAGTCATAAGCACAGCAAAACCCCAAAAGGTGGGGTTCATACTGATGTGCATGTTGAAGTGTCTCGTCGATTCGTCCAACATGACCAGCGATATTCGGTAAAACGTCGAGCGATTGTTGCGTTGCTTGAAAACTCTGACAGACCATTGACGATCACCGACATTTTGCAGCGATCAAAAACAGTCAAGGGCACAAAAAATGAAATTGCCCAGAGTTCTCTCTATCGCAATCTTGTTGTACTTGAGCAAGTTGGTGCAGTGCAAAGAGTTTTCAGCACAGACGACATTGGTCGCTACGAGTTAAACGAAGAAATTCTCGGGCACCATCATCACATGCTGTGTTCCGTGTGCGGCGATATGCGCGACGTTGTGATTCCAGAGCAACTCGAAGAAAAACTCGACTCGGCGCTTACCCAACTTGCAAAGCAATCGGGTTTCACTCTCGATCAACATCGACTCGACCTAATTGGTCGCTGTAAAAAGTGCGCTTGAACTAATTTTTGTTCAGTTTGGCGATTTGATCGCTGAGACGGTCGATCTGTTCGCGCAATTCATCTGCCGTCACAACATTTGAAAGCGCAAGTTGCACGCTGGCGATTTCGCGAGCCAAAAATTCTGCATCGTTTTGCGTGCGTGTAGCCACGTTTCTATCAACTTGGGCTTGTTCACGGTCGCGATGCTCTTGTCGATTGTGCGCCAACAAAATCAATGGCGCAGCATAAGCAGCCTGAATTGAAAACATTAAATTCAGCAGAATAAACGGGTATTTATCCCATTGAAAAGTGATAAATAAAATATTTATGCCCACCCAGATCAAGACAAGCACTGACTGGATCACCAAAAATCGTGCGGTGCCCATGACTCGTGCGACATGTTCTGCAAAGTCGCCAAAGGCCGAGCGGTTGTATTGAACGCCAATCTTGGGTTGGTTGCGTGGCCGTCCTAAATCTTCGCGGCGTTTCATTTTGTTCCCCCGTTTGGTGAAGTGACGATGGCCGGTGTGTCATGACCACTGGGGTGATGAGCAACTACTTTTCGTCGCCAGTCAGCAGGCAATGCATTGTCAAGAACGTCGTCAACAGTTACGGCGCCAAGCAGTCGACCGTTCGGATCGCACACACCAACTGCCAGCATGTTGTAAGAAGCAAGACGTTCGGCAACATCTCGATCTGCAAGCATCGGATCAATAGTCGGTTCGTTTTCAACAATTTGTTTCAGCAGCATGCTGGGCCGCTCGCGCAACAATCGCTGAAAGTGAACAACACCCAAGTATGTGCCAGTCGGTGGGTAGTGGGGGGCATGAGCAACAAAAACTTGCGCCGCAATTGAGACAAGTCGCTC
>JAEMTQ010000045.1 GCA_016462185.1 Ilumatobacteraceae bacterium | reverse complement strand
AGCGTACGCCCGTTCGCCCCCAAAGTCAAACACCTGTTCGGAGAACAAATGTTCGTAAAAGCGTTGTACTACGAACACCCGTTCGCTATGGTGGATGTAGGTCAAATAACAGGCCTGTAATCCCCAGATCAACCCGAAAGAGGCAAAATCATGGCAATAGCAATCAATCACTTTCCGATTTCAGCAGTTAGCCAACGCAAGATGACCCCGGTTTACCGTCGGCGCCGTGCTGTTGTTTCTCTGGCCATTGCCGCTTTGGCAATCTCAGTCAGCTTTGCGATGCTCGACAGTTCAGCCGCAGCCGATCAACCAACAGCTGCCAACATGGCGACGCCAAAATTCGTGATTGCCGAATCGGGCGACACGCTGTGGGCGATCGCTCAGCGAATCGCACCGAATAGCAACATCACCGAAGTCGTAGACCAATTAGTTCTAATGAACGGCGACATGATCACCCCAGGTCAATTAGTTCGCATTCCATAAGACTGTTTTACGTAAGTGAGTAATGTTGTTTGGGTGAGATGCGTCAGTTGCCAATGCGAAGACACAAAAGTTATTGATTCGCGCGTCTCAGAAGAGGGCAGTTCGATTCGTCGCCGCAGATCGTGCTTGAAGTGTGGGCATCGGTTTACGACTTATGAGCGACTCGAAGAAGTGCCACTTTATGTGGTCAAGCGAACCGGCGACAAAGAGTTGTTTGACAGAGCGAAGATCATCAGCGGTCTTCAGTCGGCTGCCAAGGGTCGGCCTGTTGAAGATTCTGTATTGATCGAAATCGCCGAGCGTGTTGAAGACGACATGCGACTTACCGGAGATGACGTCACAAGTAATCAAGTTGGCCACGCAGTTTTAAGTTTGCTAAGAAGCATCGACGAAGTTACTTATATGCGGTTTGCCAGTGTTTATAAAAACTTTGACGCCGCAGCAGACTTTAAACGTGAACTGGCTTTGCTCGAAAAAGAGCTACGCAAATAGTAAAAACTTTTATCGGTTTCTCAGATACCGAATAAACAAAAAGCCTTCGTCTTCTAAAATATGAGCAACTTGATAGTCGCTGTGCAATGCGGGCGCACCGTTTGACAGGCGCGGGCCGTCGTCGCCAGTGACCATCGGGCTGATTGTCAGGTTGATTTCATCCACAAGATTTGCGTCGAACATTGAAGCGTTGAGCAAAGCGCCGCCCTCAAGTTGAATAAACGTTCCGGGCAACTGTTTCATCGCTGTCGGCAAGTCAACGCTGCCTTTGCCCGCGCGGACGATCTCGATTTTGAAATCAGATTCAGGTGCTTTGGCATCTTCTGGCATGATCAAAAAACCAGTGCCGCTCTCGAACAAGTTCGTGTTTAAATCGACTTTTCCGGTGCGAGTGACGATGCCGACTCGCAACCCTTTTTTACTCGGAACCTCGTACATTTCTTGGCGAACCGTGCCTGCGCCAACCACAATCGTGTCGGCGGCTTGGCGTAAGGCGATTAGAACATCACGATCCATGGGGTTTGAAAGCAGAGTTGATCTACCTTCAACAACCGTTGAGCCGTCGATGCTCGTCACCATGCACAAGCCAATTGATGGTCGACCTGCAGGGTGTCGCTCGCGTGCAGCACCGTAAATCTGACGAAGATCAACCTTCTCGTTCGCGGTGGGCAACAGTTGACGCACGAATCTCAGCCTATGAGACTGTTCTCGTTGATGACAGATCGTGCGTTCGTTTGGGGCAATATATATAAGTGAGCACCGACGTGAATTCTGCATCAAATAGCGAGCGAGTTGCATTTCGAACTTGTCCGCTTTGCGAAGCGGGTTGTGGTTTGGCGATAACCGTTAAGAACAATGAAGTCACCCATATTCGCGGTGATATGCAGGACGTTTTTTCAAAAGGTTTCATCTGTCCAAAGGGCAGCACGCTCAAGCAACTGCATTATGACGCCGATCGTTTGTTGACGCCGTTGATCAAACGCAACGGTGTGCACGTGCCGGCAACGTGGCAAGAGGCGTGGCAAGTAATTGAAACTGGGCTCAGCGGTGTAATCAACAAACATGGCCGCGAATCAATCGGCACATATTTGGGCAATCCAGGCGCGCACAACTTGTCGTCGATGACTTTCAACCGCGTGTTGTTGCAGGCCATCGGTTCGCGACAGCGGTTTAGCGCCTCGACTGTTGACCAAATTCCGAAACAAGTGTCTTCGGGAATGATGTTTGGCTCTGTAAGTTCGGTGCCGGTTCCAGATTTGGATCGCACTCAATATTTGTTGATGCTGGGCGCAAACCCATATGAGTCGAACGGAAGTTTGTGTACTGCGCCAGATTTTCCGGGGCGACTTGAAGCGATGCAGGCACGTGGCGGAAAACTAGTTGTAGTTGATCCGCGCAAGAGTCGAACTGCAGAACAAGCCGACGAGTGGCTCGCAATTCGTCCAGGTACCGACGCACTGCTGTTGGCGGCGATTGCCAACACATTGGCCAGTGACGGATTAAATGTTTTAGAGCAACGACTGCACAATTATTTGAACGGTTTAGCCGAGGTTGTTGCAGCGTTGGCTCCGTTCACGCCTGAAGCAGTTGCGGCATCTACTGGCATCGACGCGGCCACGATTCGTCGCATCGCCAGAGAATTGCGAGACGCAAGTTCATCGGCCGTTTACGGACGAATTGGCACTTGTACGACAGCGTTCGGCACGACCGCATCTTGGCTTGTGGATGTCGTCAATATTTTCACCGGCAATCTTGATCGGGTCGGTGGGGCAATGTTTTCGTTGCCAGTTGCTGGTAGTGGAAACACCCATTCAGCCCCGGGCCGAGGCAAAGGTTTTCGCATCGGCCGGGGCCATTCGCGGGTGAGCAAGCACCCCGAAGCATTGGGCGAATATCCCGCAGCGGCGATGGCAGAAGAAATTGAGACTCCAGGCGATGGTCAGATTCGCGCAATGGTTGTGGTCGGTGGCAACCCAATTTTGTCGACGCCAAACAGTCAACGTCTTGCGAAGTCGTTTGAGCAACTCGATTTCATGGTCAGTGTCGATATTTATCTCAACGAGACGTCAAGATTTGCAGACGTGGTTTTGCCACCACCATCTCAGTTGCAACGAAGTCACTATGACTTGGCGCTGTTGACATTTGCCGTGCGCAATGTCGCCAACTACAGCGAACCGGTGTTGCCACTTGCACCCGGCCAACTTGACGAATGGGAGATTTTGGCAAAACTTTCGGCGATTGTTTCAGGCGCGGGCATTGAGACAGACCCAAGCGTTATCGACGATCTTGCAATTTCGAGTCTTGTGCAAAGCGCAATCAAAGACTCTGCATCAAATGTCTTTGGTCGTGATCACCAAGAGTTGATCGCTGAACTTTCATTGTCGGGGCGTCGAGGCCCTGATCGAATCTTGGATTTCTTGTTGCGGACCGGCCCCTTTGGCGACGGCTTTGGTGCAGTACCAAACGGGGTGACATTAGAGAAGTTGATCGATTCGCCACATGGCATAGATTTCGGGGCGCTTGAGCCACGGTTGCCAGAAGTTTTGCGCACACCATCTGGAAAAATAGAGATTGCTCCACCTCAATTGATTGCTGATCTGGCGCGTCTTTTGTTGACACTTAAAAATAAAGTTGACGAGTCACAGTTGACGCTCGTTGGTCGAAGACACTTGCGCTCGAATAATTCTTGGATGCATAACATCGAAGTTTTAGTCAAAGGCAAAGATCGTTGCACACTGCAAATGCACCCTGATGACGCATCGCGACTAGGTGTCGATAAAGACTCAAAGGTTCTTGTAACAAGCAGAGTCGGCAGTCTTGAAGCGCCCGTTGAAATCACCGAAGCGATTCGCAGTGGAGTGGTTAGTTTGCCGCATGGTTGGGGCCACACAATGGAAGGCACGAACACACGCGTTGCCACTGCGCGAGCTGGTGTGAATTCAAATATCTTGACCGATGAAAAAGAGATTGATCCGCTTTCGGGAAATAGCGTTTTGAACGGAATCCCAGTGAAAGTTACGCGAATTTCACACAACTAGATTTACGCACAGGTAATCCCCAGAAGATTCCCGTAATTCACATGGCTATCCACTTCCAATCCACAAGGCCCTATCCCTATGATTTGGGCAGTATTAAAACAAGATCTAAAGACGTCACTTTTGAGGCTTAGACGGCATCGCGAAAGTGGCTAAAAATAAGGCTCGGAAATGATTGACAAAGGTAAATAACAGTGCTGTAATCTGAACCTACCAGTTGTAGGCAAAGCTGCAATAGGGGGCGGTTAGACACAATATCTTGTGGTCGGTAGTTGCGACCTCAAGATGGGTTAACTGCCCTTCTAGATCAGGCGTTAACTGGCTGAAATTGAAGCGAATGTAAATCGAAGTCGAAGAAATATTTAATCAAGTTTAAAAAATAGTAAGTATTAGCAACAGCGAGTACGAGCCCTTAACGAATAGAAAGAAAAGGTAAAAGAATATGTCACTCGCACCAGAGCGTTTGTCAATCGGAATCCGTCGTCACTTCACAGCACCAGGTGTTCACCCGTACGACCAAGTCGTCTGGGAGCGCCGTGATGCTCAGATTAAAAACTGGAAAGACGGCAGCGTTGCCTTCGAACAACTCGGTGTTGAGTTTCCTGTTTCGTGGTCGTTGAACGCAACGAACATCGTCTCACAAAAATATTTCCGCGGAACACCTGGCACCTCAGAGCGCGAAGACTCAATGCGCCAAGTCATTGATCGTGTAGCCGACACAATTACAAAGTGGGGCGTCGAGTGCGGCTACTTCATTGATCAAGATGAAGCAGAGTCGTTTTGCAGCGAACTTAAATTTATTTTGATTACTCAACGCGCAGCGTTCAACTCGCCAGTGTGGTTCAACATCGGCGTAAGCGGTGTGCCGCAACAAGCCAGCGCATGTTTCATTTTGGCTGTCGATGACACCATGGATGCAATCTTGAATTGGTACAAAGAAGAAGGAACCATCTTCAAGGGCGGCTCGGGTGCAGGCATCAACTTGTCAAACATTCGCAGCAGTGCAGAACACCTCAAGGGTGGTGGCACAGCATCTGGCCCAGTAAGTTTCATGCGCGGTGCAGACGCATCAGCCGGAACAATCAAGTCGGGCGGAAAAACTCGACGCGCAGCCAAGATGGTCATTCTTAACGCAAGCCACCCAGATATTGAAGAATTCATCTGGTGTAAATCGCGTGAAGAAAAGAAGGCACGTGCACTTCGCGATGCAGGCTTCGACATGGACCTTGACGGTTCAGACTCGTTCTCGGTGCAATATCAAAACGCCAACAACTCGGTGCGTGTTTCTGACGATTTCATGCAAGCAGTCAAAGATGACGCCGACTGGAATTTGACAGCAGTCAAAGATGGCCGTGTAGTGCGCACGATTCGTGCCCGCGATTTATGGCGCCAAATTGCCACCGCCTCGTGGGAGTGCGCAGACCCAGGTTTGCAGTTCGACACGACGATTAACAAGTGGCACACAGCTCATGCAGCGGGTCGAATCAATGGTTCGAACCCATGCAGCGAATACATGCACATCGACAACTCGGCATGCAACTTGGCTTCAATCAACTTGTTGAAATATCTCAACGACGACGATTCGTTTGATGTTGAGTCGTACATGCACACGATCGAAGTGATGTTCACAGCGCAAGAAATTCTTGTTGGTAACGCAGATTATCCAACAGAAAAAATTGCAGAGAACAGTCGCTTGTTCCGTCAGCTTGGTTTGGGTTACGCCAATCTTGGTGCGTTGTTGATGGCGCTTGGTATGCCATACGACTCGACAGGTGGGCGAGCTTGGGCTGCCGCGCTTACTTCATTGATGACCGGTCATGCATATGCAACAAGTGCGCGTACAGCAAGTCGCATGGGACCATTCGCTGGCTTCTCGGCGAACGAGCGTTACATGCTCAACGTGTTGCGCATGCACCGAGATGCAAACCTTGAGATCGACAACCTAGATGTTGTTCAACCAAGTTTGGTTGAAGCAGCAACTGCGTCGTGGGACTCGGCGGTTCGTGACGGCGAAGAATACGGTGTACGCAACAGCCAAGCATCAGTGCTCGCGCCAACAGGCACGATCGGTTTGATGATGGATTGCGACACAACAGGTGTCGAGCCAGATCTTGGTTTGGTGAAATTCAAGAAACTTGTCGGCGGCGGCAACATGACGATTGTCAACCAGACCGTTCCACGAGCGCTGAGCCAACTCGGTTACGAAGGTCCAGTTGTGGATCGCATCGTTGCCTACATCGACGAAAACAAGACGATTGTTGGTTCGCCAGATCTCAAGACAGAGCACTTGCCAGTGTTTGCTTGCTCGATGGGTGACAACACAATTCACTACGAAGGTCACGTGCGCATGATGGGTGCGGTTCAACCGTTCTTGTCAGGTGCGATTTCGAAGACCGTGAACATGCCACAAGAAGCAACGATCGAAGACATCGAAGAGTTGCACATGTTGTCGTGGGAGTTGGGCGTCAAAGCAGTTGCGGTGTACCGCGACAATTGCAAAGTCGGTCAACCACTTTCGACAATGAAGAAAGATGGCGAGCAAGGTTCTTCAACTGGCGGCGATGCATCAGGTGCAGCGACTCAAGTAATCGAGCGAATTGTCGAGCGCGTCGTGCACCAGCCAGTTCGAGAGAAGTTGCCACGTTCACGTCGTGGTCGTACCTTCGAGTTCAGAGTGGCCGACTGCAAGGGTTTCGCAACAATCGGCGAATACTCAGATGGTCGACCTGGTGAAGTGTTCTTGACGGTGTCGAAGCAAGGTTCAACCTTGGCCGGCATCATGGACGCTTTCGCCAAGAGCATCTCGTATGGTCTGCAATACGGCGTGCCAATGCGTGCGTTCATCGAAGCATTCGTGAACACTCGCTTTGAGCCAGCCGGCATGACCGATGATCCAGATATTCGTATGGCTTCGTCAATTGTTGACTATCTCTTCCGCCGTCTGGCCGTTGAGTATCTAACAACAGACGAGCGTGCAGAATTGGGCATCTACACCCGTGAAGAGCGTTTGCAGCCAACACTGCCAGGCGTCGAAGAGTCAATCACCCAAACAACTCAGGGAACTGACGTGTTTGCTGATCCAAAATCGATTCCTTCAGTTAACGAACTTGTTGCACAAATCGACGCCGGAGCATTTTCGGCGCCACCAAGCCACGGCGCTACAAAAGCCGCTGGTACCGGAATGATTTGTTCATCATGCGGTTCGGCAAACATGCAACGCGCAGGCGCTTGCTATGTCTGTGGTGACTGCGGCACTTCAAGCGGTTGCTCTTAATCATCTAGATTTAGCGAATGGCCGCCGACCGCCAATCTGTAGAGATTGCGTGGTTCGGCGCCCTTTGCGACGACGACTATGAATTTTTAGGCGTCGCCGACGAAGATCTTGAGTCATCTTGGTTGCATTGCAGCGACATCGTTCGTCGTGCCGAGACAAATAATTTTGACAATGTGTTGTTGCCGTCTGGCTACAGCCTGGGCATTGATGCAACCGCTTTCTCGGCGGCGATTGCGACGCTGACCACTGAAATTCGGTTGTTGCTCGCGGTGCGACTCGGCGAACTTGTTGTTCCCCAACTTGCGCGGCAGATTGCGACGTTGCAACAGATCTCAAATTCGCGACTGGTGATTAATGCAATTTCTTCTGAGATGCCGGGCGAGCAGCTTTCAAGTGAGGCCCGATATCGACGAACCACAGAATATTTGTATGCGCTGGGCGAACTTCTTGAAGGCCGATCGGTAAACCTCGACGGCGAATTTTTGCAGTTGCATATTGATCCGCCAAGAATTTCTGGTCAGGGTTTGGGTTGTCCGCCAATTTATTTTGGTGGATTATCTGAGGCAGCGCGTGACTGCGCCGCGGCGAGCGCAGATGTCTATTTGATGTGGCCAGATACAACGGCAAAGATTTCGTCGATTGTGCTCGACTTAACTCAGCGCGCGCAACGCCACAATCGGCCAATGAATTTTGGGTGGCGAAGCCATGTGATCGTGCGTGAGACCGAGCGCGAGGCACGTGAAGCGGCACGACGATTGTTGTCGCGATTAGATCCGGTGACGGGCGAGGCGATTCGGGCGCGGTCGCTTGACTCAACTTCGACTGGCGTGAATCGTCAGAGTGAACTGCGCAGCTCGTCAGACGACGAAGGGTACATCGAACAAAACTTGTGGACCGGCGTCGGTAAGGCGCGCAGTGGTGCGGGAATTGCAATTGTTGGCGACCCAGATCAGGTGACGGCGAAGTTAAACGAGTTGGTTGATGCTGGCGTGTCGGCGTTTATTTTGTCGGGGTATCCACATTTGAAAGAGTGTGATCTTTTTGCGAAATATGTTTTGCCAAATATCGACCATGCCCCGCTGGCTCTTGCCCACACGCCAGTCGTTCTCGACGACCCCCGCTAACTATTAGTTAATAGTTAGTTGAGGCGGCAGGGGACGCGCTTGATGCCGTTGATGAAACTGCTTTGCAGGTAGGCCGGCTCGCCAGTAATTCGTAGGTTGGGCGTGCGTCGGCGAATCTCGTCGAACATCACCGCAATTTCACGTCGTGCCAGGTTTGCGCCCAAACAGAAGTGTGGTCCGCCTGCGCCGAAACCGATCTGCACAGGTTGTGGCGTGCGGGTCACATCAAATTTGTATGGATCTTTGAATGCTCGCTCGTCACGATTGCCCGAGTTGTAAAACAAAACAACTTTTTGACCAGCATTTACTTTGAAACCGTTTATTTCAGTATCTGCGGTGGCGGTGCGACGAAAGTGAATTACCGGAGTTGCCCAACGCACGATTTCTTCGACTGCAGTTTTTGTGTGCGTATCAAAGTTGTCGAACCAAAGTTTGCGCTGATCCTGATTTTCGGTGAGCGCAACCATGCCGTGTGTAATTGCGTTGCGGGTTGTCTCATTGCCAGCCACAACTAAGAGGATAAAAAAACTTCCGAATTCTTGACTCGTGAGTCGCTCGCCGTCGACGACTGCATGCATCATCACGCTTGTCAGATCGTCTGTTGGGTTTGCCAGTCGAGCCTCGCCAAGTGCTTGGGCGTACGAGAACATGCCGATGGCGGCTTCCATTAATTTTTCGAAGCTGCCACCGAAATCAGGGTCGCCCGCACCCAAAATTGTGTTTGTCCACTCAAATATTTGTCGTTCATCTTCTGCGGGGATGCCCATCATCTCGCAAATTATCTGCAACGGAAATCGGGCGGCGATCGCGTCGACGAAATCAAACTCTTGGTCGGCAAATTCATCCATGACTGAGTCGATTATCGTGCGGGCTTTTACCTTCACGTATTCTTCGATGCGGGCGATCTCGCGGGGCGTGAAGCCCTTCGAAACGATTGAGCGAAGTCGAAAGTGCTTTGGGTCATCCATGTTGATCATTGAGCCAAAAAACTCGTTGAGTTCTTGCGAGAGATCAATGATGTTTGAACCCTTGCCGCTGCAAAAAAGTTGCGGGTTGCGGCTCACATGCCAGATGTCGTCGTGGCGGGTGAGTGCGATGTAGCCGGGGCCTTTCGGGGCGATCGCCAACTCCATTTCTTCGAAGAAGCGATACGGGTCTTCGTTGCGCAGTTTGGCGAACGCCGACTCGCGAAAGTCTCGGGGGCCGCGCCAAAACTCTGGTGACGAGAGGTCAATGTCTTTAAGCGCCACGTCGAATAACTGCATGAACCCACATTAGAACCCGAGCCGAATGCCTTGCGACTCGTTGCAAGGCTCGACGACTTTTCGTTGGGGCCCAAGGCTGGCTTCGCAAGAATGTGGCGAAACGGCTAGGGTTTTGCAACACTAAGAGTTCAAAACAGGGAGCAAGAGTCAT
>JAEMTQ010000121.1 GCA_016462185.1 Ilumatobacteraceae bacterium | reverse complement strand
GAGAACGCAGGTCTGTACTGTATCCGAACATTTCGGAAAGCGGAACCTGCGACTTGACGATTTGTGCGTTTCCGTTAGCTTCCATGCCTTCGATGCGACCTCGGCGGCTTGAAAGGTCGCCAATTACGTCGCCCATGTAGTCCTCTGGGGTCACAACTTCAACAGCCATAATCGGCTCCAAAAGGACCGGTCGAGCCAACTGTGCGGCCTTTCGGAACACCATTTGACCAGCGATCTTGAACGCCATTTCGCTCGAGTCCACATCGTGGTATTGGCCGTCGACCAAAGAAACTTTTACGTCCACTGTTGGGTAACCCGCAAGCACACCAGCGTCAAGCGCCGACTGAATACCTTGGTTTACTGGCTGAATGTATTCACGCGGAATACGTCCGCCGGTGATTTCATCTTCGAACTGATAACCGCCACCAGGACCACTCGGTTCAATGGTGACTTTTACAACTGCGAATTGACCCGAACCACCAGTTTGTTTGATGTGTCGGTATTCGATGTTTTCAATCTTCCTAGTTACGGTCTCGCGATAAGCAACTTGTGGCTTACCAACTGTTGCATCAACTGCGAACTCGCGTTGCATGCGGTCAACAAGAATTTCAAGATGCAACTCGCCCATTCCTGAAATTACAGTTTGACCTGTTTCTTCGTCGGTTCGAACTCTGAATGTTGGGTCTTCGTCAGACAATGACTTCAACGCTTTACCAAGTTTGTCTTGGTCATTCTTTGTTTTCGGCTCAATGGCAACGTGGATAACTGGTTCTGGGAAAATCATGCGTTCGAGAACGATTGGATTTCCACGATCGCAAAGAGTGTCGCCGGTGGTTACGTCTTTGAAGCCAAGGCCAGCAACGATGTCGCCTGCCATTGCGAATTCAATGTCTTCACGTTGGTTCGCATGCATCAACAACAAACGGCCGACGCGCTCACGCTTTTCTTTTACTGAGTTGAAAACTTCATCACCTTTGGTGATCGTGCCCGAATAAACGCGGAAGTATGTCAAGCGGCCAAACGGGTCAGCAACAATCTTGAACGCAAGTGCTGCGAAAGGTGCTTTCTCGTCGGCTTCGCGTGTCAAGTTTTCGTCACCGTTTGTGCTGGTGCCAATTGCTGGTGGAATGTCCAAAGGACATGGCATGTAGTCGACAACTGCGTCCAACATCTGCTGTACGCCTTTGTTTTTGAAAGCTGAACCACAAAGAATTGGCACGAAACTGAAAGCCAAAGTGCCCTTGCGAATGCCCATGCGAAGATCTTCTTCGCTGAGATTGTCGTTGAGCAAGAACCTCTCCATCAATTGTTCGTCCTCTGACGCAACAAGGTCTAACAACTCGGCGCGATACTGCTTGGCTTTGTCAAGGTACTCAGCCGGAATTTCTTCTTCGCGGTATTCAGAATCTTTCTCGTCGCCGTCCCAAACAATTGACTTCATTTTGACGATGTCAATCAAGCCCTTGAAGTTGGCTTCCCCGCCATATGGCAATTGCAAAACAGCAGGCACCGCTGAGAGGCGGTCTTTGATCATGTCCAGTGTGCGATAGAAATTTGCGCCCGTGCGGTCCATTTTGTTGATAAAACACATACGCGGAACCTTGTATTTGTTGGCCTGACGCCACACGGTTTCGGTTTGTGGCTCAACACCAGCAACCGAGTCGAACACCGCAACGGCACCGTCAAGAACACGCAGTGATCGTTCTACTTCAATTGTGAAGTCAACGTGACCTGGGGTGTCGATGATGTTGATGCGATGGCCACGCCAAACTGCAGTTGTTGCGGCCGAAGTAATTGTGATGCCGCGCTCTTGCTCTTGCACCATGAAGTCCATGACGGCTGCACCTTCGTGCACTTCGCCGATCTTGTATGTCTTGCCGGTGTAGTAAAGAACTCGCTCAGTAGTAGTTGTCTTGCCGGCGTCGATGTGCGCCATGATGCCGATATTTCGGTACTTATCAAGTGGATACTCGCGTGATGGCATGGGGGTGTACCTATTAATTCGTTCTGCTGATTACCAGCGGTAGTGAGCGAACGCTTTGTTCGACTCGGCCATCTTCTGCATGTCTTCGCGCTTTTTCATCGATGCGCCAAGACCATTTGAAGCGTCCATCAATTCACTTGCAAGACATTCGGCCATTGTCTTCTCACGGCGACTGCGTGCGTTTTCAACGATCCAACGAATTGCCAATGTTGTTGCACGACGTGGTCGCACTTCAACCGGAACTTGATATGTTGCGCCACCAACACGACGACTGCGAACTTCTAGCGGTGGCTTCACATTGTCGACTGCGCGCTTAACTGCGGTAAGCGGCTCGGCGCCCATTTTTGCTTCCATGACTTTCATTGCGTCATAAACAATTGATTCAGCGATGCTCTTTTTGCCGTGCAACATCACTTTGTTGACGATTTGAGTTACGAGCGCTGAGCGATAAACCGGATCTGCTGCGAATTCGCGACGCGCGACTGGACCTTTACGTGGCATGAATCAATCCTTTATTTCTTCTTCGCGCCGTAGCTACTGCGCGATTGCTTACGATCTTTTACGCCAGCAGCATCAAGTGCGCCGCGAATAACTTTGTAACGAACACCTGGCAAGTCACGAACACGACCGCCGCGCACAAGCACGA
>JAEMTQ010000120.1 GCA_016462185.1 Ilumatobacteraceae bacterium | reverse complement strand
GGGCACGGCGCTTGGTGCATAGCCCCGCATAAATGGCGCAACTACTCGGTAGCCAGCGTTGGCAAGTTGTGGCATTAGGTGTCGCCAAGTTTGAGCCGTGTCGGGGAAGCCGTGCAACAACAGCGCTAACTTGCCAGAGCCGCACTCGAGATAAGAGAATTCTGTGTTGTTGGCCGCGATGCAGTCCATCGTGATTTTTGTTTCTGCCATGACTAAAAGTTAGTTGTCTGCGACGAAGGTCACCCCATCGGGTCATTACATCTTGATTCTTCATCCAATACCGTTTCGTTTGTGGGGGAATCAGGGTTAACGGTGTCGTTTCATGGCGTGCGTGGTTCAACCGCATGTCATGGTCGAGAGACACAGCGCTATGGCGGAAACACCTCTTGTGTTTCTGTTGACTTCGGGGCAAGTTCTCCGCTGATCTTTGATCTCGGCACAGGGTTGCGTTACATCAACTGCCAAACAGAAAGTTCTGAACCGAAACCATTTGTTGGTTCGTGTTTGTTAACTCACTTGCACTGGGATCACACTCAAGGACTGCCGTTTTTCAAGTCACTTTTGCATCCTGAAACCGTTCTTGATATCTACGCACCCAAACAGCCAGATGGCGCTTCGTTGCGTGAGATTTTCTTGAAAAAAATCGCACCTCCAACTTTTCCAATTTGTTTGAACGAGTTTGAAGCGACGATCAACTTCCATGAAATTGGTGACGATGACTTCTCAATCGGTGATGTACAAGTGATGAGTCGATTTGTGCCGCACACGGGGCCAACACTTGGTTTTCGTGTCGTTGCAAACAATGCGACCGTAACGTATCTATCTGACCATCAGCAGCCACTTGGCGAATTCGCTCTGACTACAGGCGCACGACAACTTTGTCAAAATACAGATCTTCTGATTCACGACTCACAATTCACGCCAGCAGAATTCGAAGTCAAATCAGACTGGGGACACTCGACAATTGAGTTTGCAATGTGGGTCGCCGAGACTACGTCGGCTAAGCGACTTGCTTTGTTTCATCACGACCCGTCGCGTACCGACGACGCTTTAGATGTGATTGCAAACCGCCTCGCAGGTGTGGCTAAAAATCGGGGTTTTGAGGTATTCGCCGCGGCAGATGAAATGTCGGTTGAGGTTTCTGCCGTAGTCTCGTAGGCGATGAACGATTCATTTGATAGCAAAGAGTTTCGTCAAGTGCTTGGTCACTTTCCGACCGGGGTAGTAATTATTTCTGGGCTTGATGGCGCGGGTAAACCACAAGGTTTGACGATCGGATCATTTAGTTCAATTTCGCTTGATCCGCCACTTGTTGGATTTTTCCCGGGATTGAATTCAAAGAGTTGGCCAGCAATCGCCGAGTCGGGATTTTTCTGCGTAAATGTTTTGGCTGCTAGCCAGTCAGATTTGTGCTGGCGTTTTGCTAAAGAAAGCGAAGATCGTTTCAACGGCGTGGATTGGTCGAATTCGCCAAATAATTCGCCAAAGATCGCGGGAGCAGTCGCGTATATCGACTGTGCAATTGAATCAAGTTCGCAAATTGGGGATCACTTATTGATTGTTGGTCGTGTGCAGAGTCTTGAGGCTGTGGCGGGGGCAGGAAGCCCGATGGTGTTTTCTAAGGGAGCCGTTGTAACGACATCACAGTTGACGTGAGTTTTTTTCTTGCCGTTGTCGTTGCGGCGGTGTTCGTTTACGCAGGAGTCGCAAAGTTTGCGACATTCAACAATTGGACGTTTCAGGCACGAGCACTCGGCGCACCAGACCCGTTTGTTGTGCTGGTGCCACTGGCTGAGATTGCCTTGGCGGTTTTGCTTGTTGGGCGATGGTGGTTCACGCAGACTTTGATCGCGAGTTTGGTATTGCTCGTCGCCTTTACTGTTTTGTTGCTTGTTCGTTTGCGAGACCCTGAGCGATTGCCATGTTCGTGTTTTGGGGCAACCTCTCAACGCCCGATGAGTTGGATAGATGTCGGGCGAAATGTGATTTTGATCGCTCTCGTGATTGGCGCAGGTTTAACTCAGTAACCTGATCTGATGCGCGTTTGGATTGATCAAGACTTATGCACTGGCGATGGGCTGTGCGAAGACCACTGTGCCGACGCGTTTAAGTTGCTTGAAGATGGCATCGCTTATGTCGCCGAGTTAGGTGTGGCACTGAATGATCCGGGTGGAGCAGGAAGTCTTGCGCGCGTTGCGCCTCGCGACCGACAAAGCGTTTTGCGTGCCGCAGAAGTTTGCCCCGGCGAATGTATTTTTATTGATGTCAGCGATGAAATGACTGCAACAAATTTTTCTGACGTCGCATAGCAGTACGCTGATTTAAGTGAAGTGGCGCATTGCAGCGAATGGCGTTGCTTTAGTTGTTGCCATATCGAGTGTTGCGGTTGTTGCTTCAGCGAGCTCGAGCACACGCAGCGAAACAGCGCCGCTGCGATTTGTGGCTAATGATGCCAAGACAATTCTTTCGACAATAAAAGTTGAAAATGAATATAAGACTGGATATCGACGCAGTTTGTTCACGCACTGGTCGGATCTAGACGGCAATGGATGTGACACGCGAGAAGAGGTTTTGAAGCGCGACAGTACGTCGAGACCACAGGTTGATCCGTATCGGTGTTATGTAGTGGC
>JAEMTQ010000044.1:7075-10145 GCA_016462185.1 Ilumatobacteraceae bacterium | reverse complement strand
ACCTGAGTGGCGCGAACTTGACTGTTGCGAACTTGCATCGCGCCGATTTAGTTGATGCCGATCTGTCGAATGCTGATTTAACTGAAGCCGATTTGTCGGGTGCGCTAATGCTCAGTACGAATTTTCGTGGCGCCAACTTGCGCGGTGTCGACTTTTCGCGCTCGAATCGTACGTCAGCAGATTTCTCGGGCGCAATAATGCCCGACGGCACGACGAACCCCTGAGCCACAAATTTTGGACTTCACCGACGGAGCCGTTTCGAGCGTGAATGAAATGTTTAAGCGACGGTCACTAGCCAAAGGAGTAAATTAGCGAAGTATGTCTGAAAAGAGTGGTGATCGATCGGTATTCTTTCCGGCAATCGAAAAGAAGTATGGCCAGCCGATGCGCTATTGGCATGGAGTGATGGCTGAACTTGCCGACCAAAAATACCCTGCGCAGATTGCATTTCTCAAAGAGAACCACGGGTTTAGTCAGGCTCATGCCAATGCCTTGGTGATGTATTCGAGAGGATCAAAAACATCGAAACGGTTCAATAATCTCACTGACTATTTAGCACCGCACGATGCCATAACGAAAAAGACGGTTCGGGCAATTTTGAGGGCGATCACAGATGCGAACCCAAATATGAAACTAGTAATTGCGTGGAACCAGCCAATGTTAAAGATGGATGACAAATATATATTTGGTGTGATGGCAGGCAAAAATCATATTCTGATCGCGCCATGGAGCCCGAATGTGATTAAAAAGTTTGCGCCGAAACTTAAAAGCTTTGAAGTGAATAAAAAAACAATTCGCGTGCCGCGCGATTGGAAAGTCGACGCCAAATTACTGCAGGCGATGGTTAAAGAGTGTCTTGCCTAAAAAGCTAATTTTTCAGATGGTACGACTTGAGTCGCGTATATGGGTCGAAACCGAGGTGCGATAAAGCGATACCGCGGCCTGTGTCTTTGACGCCTGTCCAAACGAGCATTGGGTCGACATAGTCACATCGATTCATATATATAGTGCCGGTTTCGATCTGACTGCCGATTTCTATGGCCGCAGATTCATCACGCGTCCACACAGATGCGGTTAAGCCATATGGCGAATCGTTCATCAGCGAAATCGCCTCATTGTCTGAAGCAACGCGCATGATGCCAACAACCGGACCAAAAGATTCGTCGCTCATCACACTCATCGAGTGATTGACATCTACGAGCACCGTTGGCCCAAGGTATGGCGTACTCTTTTGCGAAGCAGCGAAATGGTCTTCGCTGACTAAAGCTCGCGCACCTTGGGCTATTGCGTCGGCAATTTGTTTGCGAACAAAACTTGCCGCAGCAGAATTAACCATTGGCCCAATCGTCGTGTTTGGCTCGAGTGGATTACCTAAAACATAAGACTGCGTCGCGGTAACAAAACCATCAACGAACTCGTCGTAGACATCTGTGTGCACATAAATTCGTTCAATTGCACAACACGATTGACCGCTGTTAAAGAATACTCCGTCAACATTTTCTGCAATTGAATACGCCAGATCGGCATCGGCGCGAACATATGACGGGTCTTTGCCACCGAGTTCTGTGCCGACGCCAATAAATCGGCCAGCCGCAGCACGCTCAATTTGACGACCGCCGTCGACTGAACCGGTGAACACAACAAAGTTAATTCGCGAGTCGCTAATCATTTTTGCAACTGCACCATGTGTCGCATGTACAAATTGAAAAACATCAGTTGGTAGCCCTGCTGCCGCGAATGCCACGAAAAGACGTTCGGCACAAAGCAAAGTTTGCGAAGCGTGTTTTAATATCACTGTGTTGCCTGCAAGCAGCGCCGGCACGATTGAGTTGATCGCTGTTAAATACGGGTAGTTCCATGGGGCGATAACCAGCACAGTGCCAACAGGTTCACGCCTGATAAATTTTCGAAACCCAGCAGTTTGCGGCACAGCAATTTCGCTCAGACTCGTTGCGGCGATTGATGCTAAATGTCGCGATCGTTCTTGAAACCCGCGCAAAATTTCGTTTGGCGTATAGCGAACCGGTCGACCCATTTGCCAAGTTAGTTCGGTGGCTATTTCTGTGACGTTGGCTTCGAAATATTGCACCATCCGCTCAATGATTTCTGCACGTTGAGCGACTGGCGTTGCAGACCAGTTGCGGCGCGCTGCCTGACTGCGGGCTAAAATTTGTTCGATCTGAGAATCTGTTGCAACTTCGCGTTGAGCAACGACCGAGCCGTCAATTGGTGAGATTATTTGTTGAGCGGTTTTATCAATAGACATGCGATAACACTATGATCTAATAGTTATGACAACAAATATTGGCACTCGGTTAGCAGGCAAAGTTACGATTATTTCAGGTTCAGCCAGCGGATTAGGTCGGGTCGCGGCAATTAAGTTTGCGGGCGAGGGTGCAAGCATTGTGATCTCTGATATCACCGACGGGGCAAGCACGGTAGAAGAAATTAAGTCGTTCGGCGGTAAGGCCGCATATATCAAAGCCGATGTGACAAGCGAAGATTCATGGAGTGACGTCATTAATTTTGCAACTAAAACTTTCGGCAGCGTGGATGTGCTGTACAACAATGCGGGTGTGATGCTCGGTGATGATGACGACCCAGTGACGACGTCAGTTGCGACTTACGAGCGAACGATGGATATTAATGTCAAAGGAGTTTTGCTTGGTTGCAAGTATGCGATCCCTGTGATGCTCAAACAGGGCAAAGGCACGATCGTCAATGTTGCATCGTTCGTCGCCCACATGGGTGCGGCAACACCACAAATTGCTTACACCGCTTCGAAAGGTGCAGTCTTGGCGATGACTCGTGAGATTGCAGTGATTTATGCGCGCAAAGGTATTCGTGCCAATGCTCTTTGCCCTGGCCCCGTGATGACGCCGTTGTTGGCAGCGTTTTTGGATAATGAGGCAAAGCGTCAACGGCGACTCGTGCACATACCGATGGGACGGTTTGGTGAGCCAGAAGAAATTGCGAACGGGGCATTATTTTTATCCTCTGATGAATCTTCGTGGATGACTGGCCAATCGCTAATAATCGACGGCGGAATCACAGCCGCATACGTCACTCC
>JAEMTQ010000044.1:0-6975 GCA_016462185.1 Ilumatobacteraceae bacterium | reverse complement strand
CGTCACTCCAGAGTGACGTCATGTTGCGTCACTCCTGAGTGACGCGTATATACATATATATATAAGGGTTTTGACGATTTAGTTCGGCGACACCACTCAGGCTAGATTTTTGTCTACGAGCTATGACGCTCGTCACAATCATTACTTCTAGGGGGGAAAATGTCACAGCAAAAATCGGTTGCCGAAAGCGACCGCGAAGATCTGCACAGTCTTGGGTATGCCCAAGAACTGCATCGAGGTCTTGGTTGGTTTAGTAACTTCGCAATTAGTTTTTCAATCATTTCCATCCTCGCTGGTGGAATGACTTCGTTTTGGCTCGGCATGGTCACTGGTGGTCCAATCATTATCACACTTGGTTGGATCGTTGTTGGTTTTTTTGCTTTGCTTGTCGGCATGTCGATGGGCGAAATTTGTTCGGCCTATCCAACTGCTGGTGGTCTTTACTACTGGTCTGCAAAACTCGCTCGTCGCAACAATGCGAAGTGGGCGTGGTTTACAGGTTGGTTCAACTTGATGGGACAGATTGGCGTTATCGCCAGTGTTGACTATGCGCTTGCAATCTTCATCGGCTATTTCATCCGCATGTTCAATGACAGTTTCAACCTCACAACGACAAACATTTACATGATCTTTTTATTGGTGCTTGTTGCGCACGGTCTGATCAACACATTCGGTGTTGGAGTCATCAAAATTCTTGGTGACATCAGCGTGTGGTGGCATGTCATCGGAGTGGTAATTATTGTCGGTGTATTGTTCATCGTTCCTGACGATCGAAGTGGTCTAGGAACAGTGTTCAATCAAGCGCCAGAAGGTCTAACTGGTTGGACAGGTGGAACTTTCGTCTTGATCTACTTGTTTGGTCTCGGACTTTTACTTGCGCAATACACGATCACTGGCTTTGATGCATCAGCACACGTCAGTGAAGAAACAGTCGGCGCCAGAACAGAAGCACCAAAGGCAATCGTTAGAGCAATTTATGTTTCGGCAATTGCTGGTTTCTTTTTGAACTTGGCAATGACTCAGGCGATTCCAAAAGATCCAGATAAGTATGCGGTAATTGCGTTCGGTAGCGAGGGCGACTTCTTTCTCGTCAACGCTGCGAACCGACTTATCAGCATGGCAGTGGGCGATTTGACAGCCAAGTTATTGGTGTTGATATGTATCGTCGCTCAGTTCTTTTGCGGTATGGCTTCAGTAACGGCAAACAGTCGAATGATTTATGCCTTCAGTCGCGATAACGCACTTCCTGGTTCGAAGACTTGGCACAAAATCAACAAGAAGACACGAACACCGACAAATGCTGTTTGGCTTGGCGTTGTTCTTTCGGCGATTGTTGGCATGTTGTCGCTCTACCAAAAGGGTGGATACTCAACTGCGTTCTTCGCACTCACTGGTATTTGTGTTGTCGGTTTATATATCGCCTACGCAATTCCAATTTATTTGCGACTAACAAATCCAGATTTTGTTGAAGGACCATGGCACTTGAAAGGTCGCTCAAAAATAGTCGGATGGACTTCGTTGGCATGGGTGGCATTCATTACCGTGTTGTTCTTCGCGCCATTGTTCTGGCCATTTTGGCCGGTGTTTGGTAGCACTACATTCGGTGAAGGAGAGGGCGCATATACGGTCTTCCACCAGAACAACATGAATTTCACTGGCCCATTGATCGTGATCTTTGGAGTCTGCGTGTGGTTGTACTGGAGTCTCTCGGCCAAGAAGTGGTTCACTGGTCCAAAAATTCAGGGGACCAAAGAAGAACTCATGGCTATCGAGCGCGAACTCGAACTTAAGTAGTTAAATACGTGGCGGGTAGAACACTGACACGCCAAGAGTTAACTTCGCTCATTGAAAAACGCGAAATTGACACGGTCATAGTTGGGTTTCCAGATCTTCAAGGAAGACTGGTCGGTAAAAGAGTTACCGGCTGGTTTTTTCTTGAAGATGTGGCCGACCATGGCACAGAAAACTGCAACTATTTAATCGCTACAGATATGGATGATAATCCTGTGCCGGGTTATCGATTCGCAAGTTACGACCAGGGTTATGGCGACATGGTTGCGATGCCCGACTGGAATACCGTTCGCGTGTTGCCGTGGATTCCAAAAACTGCGTTAGTGCTTTGTGATATGAGCGAGCCCAGCACGAAAAAATTGATAAGTGTTTCGCCGCGACAAGTCTTGCGAGACCAAGTTGATGCGGCACATGCTCTGGGGTTTGAGCCTCGCCTCGGAAGCGAAATTGAATTTTATTTATTTCACGACTCATATCGCGAAGCACACGCTAAAAATTATCTCGGGCTAAGTCCACATTCGCCGTGGATGGAGGACTACCAAATAGTTCAAACCACAATGGACGAATACGTGATCGGTGATATTCGCCGAAACCTTGATGCAGCCGGAATACCAATTGAATGTTCAAAAGGCGAAGCCGGTCGCGGACAACACGAAGTAAATTTGCGATACACCGAAGCTGTTGAGATGGCAGATCGTAATTTGATTTATAAAAGCGCGGCAAAAGAAATTGCGGCATCGCACGGACGTTCAGTTTCGTTTATGGCCAAATATAATATGAACGAGACTGGTTCATCATGCCATGTGCACTCAAGTCTGTGGAACTTGGCGGATAACTCTGCGGCGTTTGCATCTTCGCCAAAAGATAGTCATCACATGCCAAAAGTTTTTGAACAATATCTTGCTGGGTTGCTGGCAACTGCGCGCGACTTTAGTTTGTTGTGGGCGCCAACTGTAAACAGTTACCGCCGGTTTCAACCTGGCTCTTGGGCGCCGACGGCAATTGCGTGGGGCGGCGACAATCGCACACTCGGCTACCGAGTTGTCGGTCACGGTGCTGGTGCACGAGTTGAATGTCGAATACCTGGATCAGATGCGAATAGTTATTTTGCGTTTGCTGGCACAATCGCCGGTGGTCTCTACGGAATTCGCCACGAATTAAAACTTGAGCCGGCGTTTGTTGGCAACGGATATGAAGCCACAAATATTACGCGCATTCCAACATCCCTTGGCGATGCAATCGGATATTGGGAGAAGAGTGCGATTGCTAAAGAATGCTTCGGCGACGAAGTTCATCATCACATCGGCAACATGGCTCGCGCCGAATGGGCAGCTTTTGGTAACACAGTGACCGACTGGGAGCTCACGAGGTATTTCGAGCGCTCGTAAATATGGTTGAACAACCTTCAGTAGCGCGTGCAGTAATCATTGGTGGTGGCATTGTCGGATGCTCGACGGCGTATCACCTCGCACGTCTTGGTTGGACAGATACGGTGTTGCTCGAAAAACATAAACTTACATCTGGTTCAACATTTCACGCGGCTGGTCTCGTCGGACAATTGCGCACGAGCGCCAACATTACACAGTTGTTGGGATACTCGGTTGAGTTGTATCGCACACTTGAAGCACAGACTGGTTTAGCAACTGGCTGGAAGATGAACGGTGGATTGCGTTTGGCATGCAACAACGAGCGATGGAGCGAAGTAAAGCGTCAAGCAACAACTGCAAAATCGTTTGGATTAGAAGTACATCTATTGTCACCTCGTGAGGCTCAAGAACTTTGGCCACTGATGCAAGTTGAAGATTTAGTTGGTGCCGCATTCTTGCCGACCGACGGTCAGGCGAACCCGTCTGACATTACTCAGGCGCTTGCACGCGGCGCACGACAAGCAGGCGCAACAATTTGCGAAGACACAGAAGTTTTGCAGATAGATGTGCAGGATGGTGTAATTAAAGGCGTAATCACCAACAACGGTCGCATCGATTGCGAGATGGTGGTTTGCTGTGCTGGTCAATGGACGAGAACACTGGCCGCGACAGTCGGTGTCAATGTGCCACTCGTATCTGTTCAGCATCAATATATTTTGACTGATCAGATGAGCGGTGTGACTTCGACATTGCCGACTTTGCGAGACCCTGATCGGCTGACTTATTACAAAGAAGAAGTTGGCGCGTTGGTGATGGGCGGGTACGAGCCGAACCCGATTTTGTGGGCTGTGAATGGTGTGCCGAAGGATTTCAATTTCAAATTGCTCGATTCTGATTACGATCACTTCGCTCCGACAATGCAGTTGGCTATTGGTCGAGTACCCGCACTTCGAGATATTGGTGTGAACCAACTGACAAATGGACCCGAGAGTTTTACTCCAGACGGAAACTTTATTCTCGGCGAAGCACCAGAATTAAAGAACTTTTTCGTTGGCGCTGGATTTAATGCGTTTGGCATTGCCGCTGGGGGTGGTGCTGGTATGGCACTTGCCGAGTGGGTGCATCGCGGTGTTGCGCCGTATGACTTGTGGATAGTCGATATTCGGCGATTTGGATATCCGCATCGCGATATCGATTGGGTGCGTGCACGAACGCTTGAGGCTTATTCGAAGCATTACACAATGGCCTGGCCTCACGAAGAACATCAAAGTGTTCGTAACTGTCGCCAGTCGCCGTTGTATGCACGACTACTTGAGCAAGGTGCATGCTTTGGCGAAAAACTTGGTTGGGAGCGCCCGAATTGGTTTGCAGATAAAAGTATTGGCGAAACCGCAAGTGATGTTTATACATACGGGCGACAAAATTGGTTTGATGCAGTTGGTCGCGAACATTTGGCTGCTCGAAATGCTGCCGTGCTATTTGATCAAACATCTTTTGCAAAGTTTCTCGTATCTGGGCGTGATTCACTTGCTGCGTTGCAGTGGATTGCCGCCAACAACATTGACAAACCTGTCGGTTCAGTTATATACACACAGTTACTTGATGCTCGTGGTGGCATTCAGTGTGACCTCACAATTACTCGCGTCGGTGAAGATTCGTTTTATGTCGTCACCGGTACTGGTTTTGCGACCCATGACTTTGATTGGATAAAGCGAAATATTGCTGCTGGCGCTGGTTCTGGTGTGGGCGCTGATGTTCGGCTTACAGATGTAACCGACACGAGATCTGTGCTTTCGCTAATGGGACCAGCATCGCGTGAGATTCTTTCGCGCGCTACGAACACTGATGTCACTAATCTGGCGTTTCAATTTGCAACGATGCAAAACATTCAAATCTCAGGTTGTGATGTGATGGCGATACGGATCACCTATGTCGGAGAACTCGGTTTCGAGTTGCACATGGCAGTTGCTGACGCGCCACGCGTTTACGATGAATTATTTATGCATGGCGCTTCACTCGGTCTTAAGAATGCTGGCTACCGGGCGATCGAAAGTTTGCGTCTTGAAAAGGGATATCGAAGTTGGGGTTCTGAGATTGGCCCTGATCACACACCTCTTGAGGCTGGCTTAGGTTGGGCAACGAAACTTAGCTCTGATATAGATTTTCTCGGTCGTGTCGCTCTTAATGAACAACGCGAAACTGGAGTAAAGAAGATTCTTGCCGGGTTTCGTGTTGATCATCCCGATGTTGTTCTGCTCGGACGCGAAACTATTTATCGCAACGGTGAGCGTGTGGGTTGGCTAACTAGTGGCGGGTATGGGTACACCGTTAAGGCGTCACTGGGATATGGCTATGTTCGCAACTCTCAAGGGGTGACTCGTGATTATGTGTTACAAGGTAGTTACGAACTCGAAGTTGCCAATGAGCGAGTGCCTGCAATAGTTTCGCTCAGTGCATTTTACGACCCGGCGATGACTCGCGTTCGCTGTTAGTTCGCTTGCGTGCTTGCTAACTTGCTGCATCACTTAAATATCGCTCAAAACTTTGCGCAGTTGCAAGTCGCTCGCAGTTTATTAGTCGCGAATCGGCGTATGCGACGAAGTCAGTATCTAATGTGCTGATTGCCTGCTGCACAACAGCCCATAGTCCTTCGCGAAGTTCGCTCATTATTTTCATCAGTTGCAATTTTGCCCAACGCCGTGATGTGACCTTGCCAAAGTAGCAAGTAAGTATCGTTTCGTCGCCGGCCTCGTCTAGTTCGGTATTTACTGACAAGTTGCCGAGATCGAAATACAGATTGTTCATTCCTGCGTATTCGAAGTCAAGCAACCAAGTTCGATCTAAGTCAAACAAAACATTCGTCGGCAAGAGATCGTTATGGCAGGCAACCGTATTTTCTGGCGACTTTGCAAATGCCGATTCAATGCGAAGTGAGACTTGATGTAACGAGAGCCAAAGTCTTGGCGGATCGACACCATTAATCTGTGCATCACGCACATGAGCTTCAACAATTCGATGTATTGGAAACGAGCCATCAATTGCTCCACTTTGATGAAATCGTTTGATGAGTTCGACAACTTCAGGTAGTCGATCAGTGAACTGCTTGCCAGCAAGGTGTTGACCATCAACAAATTTTGTGACGAGCGTGTTGAAACCAGGCAGTTCGCCGACAATCGGTGGTGCAAGCCCGAGTGTTGCGGCGTGTTTGGCAGCGTTGGCTTCATGAATTCGATTGATCCCTAAAACTTCAGTGCGTTCGCCAGGTACCCGCACAACATATGTACCGCCGTTGATCTCGGCCACAAAATTGCGATTAGTAATACCTCCTTCGAGCACGCGCAACGAAATCTGGCTGTTCGACCAATCTGGCAATCTATTTAATGCTGCAATGATCCGACGCGAAAGAGCGTCGTCGATCTTGTTTAACCCGTTCGCTGAGTTGGTCGCGTTCACTTTGTTCATCTCAACTTTTTTGTTCGATCAAGATTTCGACATCGCCAATAGTTGGATCAACTGTGTTTGACCAGTCTGTCTGTCGACAAAGCCATGTTGGTGTATTAACAAATTTCACTAGATTCGAGCACGGCGATGCCCCGAGGCTCGCTCGCAATTGTGTGGCTGCCAGTTGGTGCACCATCGGCAGCGTTGCCTTCTAAAACTATTGCATCGTGTCGCGCATATTGCACGATGTATGCCTTGCGCACATTGTTTGAACAATTTGGCCCAGTCAAATGCGGTGTCAGTGACGAAAAGAAAACTGCGCCACCGGCTTTGATCTCGGCAACAACTGGCGTGGACGGCGGATTTTCGAAACATT
>JAEMTQ010000043.1:4701-10146 GCA_016462185.1 Ilumatobacteraceae bacterium | reverse complement strand
TGACTAGAGCGCGAGTAGTGCGCGCGCTACGAGATCTGTGCCGAACGCTGTGAGAATCGCCAAATAACTCAAACCAGTTGCAGCCATCACGGCCGAATAGCTTCGCTCTTTCAGTGCAGCGCGTGTGAAGATCGCCAAGATGCCCGTCATTGCAGCGCAACCCAACCAGAACCACCCGAGAATTCCGTCCCAGCCATCGTCGATGGTTCCGTTGAGCACGCTGAGCATTCCGGTTGGCAAAATCATCACCAAAATTTCAAGGGGCCACAAAACCAAAACTGCATTCGTCAACTCGTTGAGAAGTTTTCGAGTCATGCCCGGCTGCACTAGATACCAGTGACCAAGCAACATCAAGTCGGTGATTGCACCGAGAAACGCTGCGCCAACCAAAACCCGCAACAAGTCGACGAGCCCAGCATCGCCATTTGCGAAAACCGCCGCAATCAAACCTAAAGTGCCAATTGCAACGGCGACAAGATCAAACCTTGCCGACTTTTTGGCGAAAGTTGCGAACGCGATCAGCGCAACAATGCAACCAGCGATCTCGCGGATTAAAACTTGATCGAAGTAAAACCCCGCGGCAACACCAAGCAAAGCCAGCGATCCGTAAACCGCGCGCAACAACTTTGAGTAACCAAGTGAAATTTCATTGCGTCGAAGCGTGAACCAAAGAAAAGCAAGACCGCCGCTTGCCCATTGCAATAAAAAAGTTGCAGCGTCGAGACGCATTAATTAATTACGACTAACGAGTGATCAACGTTGGTCATTGCAATCGGACCAGCATCGGTGGCGACAACAATGTCTTCGAGACGCATGCCCCACTTGCCTGGCAGGTAGATGCCCGGTTCGACACTGAACGCATGACCTGCCGCAATCGGCAACTTGTTGCCGCTGACCATATATGGATCTTCGTGGGCTTCCATGCCGATGCCGTGACCCGTGCGATGAATAAAGAAATCTCCGAAACCTGCATCATCGATAACTTTTCGTGCCGCCGCGTCGACTGACTCGCATGTCGCACCAACAACACCGGCTTTCACGCCAGCAGCGTGCGATGCATGCAACACCGAATACGCACTCGTGATTTTTCGTGATGGTGTACCGACAAATACACACCGTGTGATGTCGCTGCAATAACCGTTCATGGTGCCACCGAAGTCGCACAACACGATTTCGTCTTTGTTGATCACTCGTGGCCCGGCGTGGTGGTGTGGGCTCGCAGCATTTTCGCCGGCGGCAACAATTGCAAAATTTACGACGTCGTGACCTTCAGCGATGAGTCGAGCCGAAATGTCGGCAGAGACTTGTGCTTCAGTGCGACCAACAAGTGGAATGTTGCCAGCCTGCAACTGCACTGCCACACGATCTGCTGCGGCGCCCGCGGCCTGTAACGCAGCGATCTCGGCTGCATCTTTGACCATGCGCAATGGGCCGACGACGTCAACTGCGCGAACAAAACATGCACCCGAAACAAACCCCATCAATTCGACGAGGAACCGTGCCCACATTTGATCACCGACTGCGATGCACTTTGCGCCGCCGAGATTTTTCGCCACAATTTCGACCGGATTTTCTGTTTCACCCCAAGGCACAACGCGAAACACATCATCAAACGGCGTCACGCGCGGCGCTTCAAGTCGCGGCACGATCAATGTGGCTACTGAATCTTGCGTCACCACGAGCATCGTCAAACGCTCAAGGGGCATCGCGTAATAACCAGTCAGATACGGCAAGTCGTGGCCGACACTGAGCAACGCAGCATCAATTGAACGTCGCTGCATCTCTTGACGCACACGCGCCAAACGTGATGCATAAAGTGCGCCAGAAGTCAGACTGCTGCTCATCGCACCAACACACCATTCTGATAATCGTTGACTGCATCAACAATTTCTTGACGAGTGTTCATTACGAAAGGACCATAACGCACGACTGGTTCGTTCAACGGCGCACCACCAAGAATTAAGACCTGCGCGTTCTTGACATTCGCGACATCAGTTGAGATTTTTACGGCGCCAGTGCTTCGCTCAAAGACAACCATTTGCCCGCTGACAACTTTTTGATCGTTCACGGTGACTTCGCCGTCGAATACGTGCACGAGTGCCGTGTGTGACGCATCGGGAATCCATTCGATGGTTTCATTTGCTTGCATTGCTGCGTGTGCGTATGTCATCGGACTAGTTGTTTCAACCGGACCAGTTACGCCAAGAACAGTGCCCGCGACAACTTTCAATAGGCCACCGTTTGAGAGATTTGTTTGAGCAAGTTCGTCGGCGTCATAGCCCTGATATCGCGGCGGAATCATTTTGCGATCTGCCGAAAGATTGACCCACAACTGAAAGCCGTGCATGCGACCACCAAGTGCCATCATGTCGTCGGTTGGAAGTTCGCTGTGAATCACGCCTGAGCCCGCGGTCATCCACTGCACACCACCGGGTTTGATTACTGCGCGCGTGCCGATCGAGTCTTCGTGCACCATTGCGCCCGACAATAAATATGTGACAGTTTCAAAACCGCGATGCGGATGCGACGGTGCACCGACAGCTTTGTGCGGTGCATAATCAGCCGGACCCATCTCGTCGAGCAATAAAAACGGATCGATGTGATCGACATGTTGCGTCGGAAATGGTCGACGCACCTTGAAACCGCCGCCTTCAACTGTTGATTGCGACGTGATGATCTGCAAAATTTTTCGCGCAGTGAGGTTTGTCATCGCACGCTCACGAGTTGCACCGAAACTGATTTGTCGTTTGTTTGCTCTGCAGCATGCTTTGCATGGTAACTAGAACGCGTCAACGGACTCGCCTCGACGTGCTTGATGCCGAGACTTTCGCCGAACTGTTTGTAAAAATCAAACTCAGCAGGATCAGCCCAGCGCACAACGGGCAGGTGTTCGGCCGACGGGCGCAAATATTGGCCAATTGTGACAATTTGCACGCCAACTGCGGCGAGGTCGATCAACGTGGCTTCGACCTCTGCTTGTCGCTCGCCCAACCCCAACATAAAACCAGACTTTGTAACAAGACCAGCGGCCTGAGCACGTGCCAACACTGAAAGACTTCGTGCGTAGCCCGCCGACGGACGAACTTGTCGTTGTAAGCGCGCGACAGTTTCGATGTTGTGATTCAAAACATCTGGACGTTCGTTAAACAAAACTTCGAGCGCATCTGTGCCTTTGGCATCAGAAATCAGAGTCTCGACACGAGTCAACGGCGAGACATTGCGAATCTCGCGAATACATTCTGCGACGTGGCTCATGCCGCCGTCGGCGAGATCGTCGCGTGCAACCATCGTCAACACAGCGTGTTCGAGTTTCATTTTTTGCACCGCTTGAGCAACGCGAATCGGCTCGTTCAAATCTGGTGCAAGTGGTTTACGAGTGTCGATCAAACAAAAACCACACGCGCGAGTGCATCGCTCACCAAGCACCATCATCGTGGCTGTGCCATCGGCCCAACACTCTGAGAGGTTCGGACAGCCGGCTTCTTCGCAAACCGTAACGAGATTCAAGTCACGCAAAGTTTTTTTAGTTGCCAAGACTTCGGCACCGTGGCTGACATGTGGGCGAAGCCACTCGGGCTTGCGAGCCGAGATTTCAATAGTTTCGCTAGATGCGTTGCTCGACGTGACGCTGAACTTCGTGTTCACTGCAATGTTCGCAGTCGTGCTCACTGGCAAGCCCGGCGCAACATCATGTCGGTCTAACTCGCCACCCGCCCACTGATTAGCCGCAAGTTGTGCGACTACGTCGATGACTTGCTGCATCGTTACGTCAACACCGAGTTCTGCAAGCGAAGTAACCGGATACTGCGAGATGCCACATGGCACGATGTGCTCGCGCATGAAACTGAGATCGGTTGAAACATTCAACGCGAAACCGTGCATCGTGCGACCGCGTGAAACTCGCACACCAATTGCACAAATCTTTTTTGGCGTCACAGAATTCGGTTCAATCCACACGCCAGGAAAACCGTCAAAGCGTCCGGCGTTTTTAACCCCGAGTTGTGTGAGCGTGTCGATCACAAGTTGCTCGACGCTGTGTACATATGCCTGCATGTCGGCTGGGCCGTTACCGCCGTGCTTGGCAAGCAAATTTAAAATCGGATACGCAACGAGTTGCCCTGGCCCGTGATATGTAATGTCACCACCACGATTTACTTTGACTAGTTCAGCGCCAACTTTTGCCGGGTCACACTTGAGATTGGTGTCAAGATCGGCACTTGATCCGTATGTAAAAACATGCGGGTGCTCGAGCAACAGCAAGTGCTGCATCGACGACTGCGAGAACATTGCTTTTTGCACCGCGAGCGCCTCGTGATAAGGCACTCGCCCCAGCCAGCGAACATTTAACTTCGTCGCGACTTCAAGATTTTCGCGCGACACGATTTAGATCTCCGCTGACCAGTCCTGTGTTTCAAGAACTCGCTTGACTTTGGCCAAGAAACCCGCTGCGTATGCGCCATCGAATGCGCGATGGTCCCAGCTCATTGCCAAGTTTCCAACTGGATGAATCGCGATGCTCTCTGTGCCATCGCTCAAACGCGCGACAACTGGTTTGCGCACGATCGCATCAGTCGACATGATCGCAACTTGTGGTTGATTGATAATCGGCATCGTCAACACCGAGCCTGCTGAGCCGTTGTTTGAGATCGTAAACGTGCCACCTTGAATTTCATCTGGTGTCAGTTTGCGAGATCGCGCTCGAGTTGCGAGATCTGAAATTTCGCGAGCGATGGCCCGAAGGCGCTTGCCATCGGCGCTGCGCACAACCGGCACGAGCAACCCTTGGAACTCGAGGTCAACTGCGATGCCAAGGTCAACATAATTATGCACGACCAAGTTGTCGCCTTCAATGCTCGCATTGAGATTTGGATACTCAGCCAACGCATCAACAATTGCGCGGGCGATAAATGGAAGATACGTAAGTGTGAAACCTTCAGATTGTTTAAATTGATCTTTTACTTCGCTGCGAGTCGCATCAACATTTGCGTAGTCAACCTCGACAACGCTGAAAGCGTGCGCGCTGACGGCCTGCGACATGATCATGTGTGAAGCAGTGAGTCTGCGAATTTTTGAAAGCGAAATGACTGTCTCGCGCTCTGATGCCGCTGTGAATTTTGCGGGCGGTGCTGCGACGCGTGGTGCTGCTGGCGCTGCAGCTGGTGCTGTTGCCGGCGCAACATGTGCGACAGGTGCTTGCGCCGGTGCAACTTGTGCGACAGGCGCTTGCGCCGATGCTGGTGCTGGCGCCGCAACTTTTGGCGCTGAACCATTTTTGTCGATGAAATCTAAAACATCTTCACGGGTAATACGACTACCTGGACCAGTGCCAACCAAAGCGTTGACATCAATGCCATGTTCAGAAACAAGGCGACGCACAACTGGCGAAAGCAATTTGTTTGAAACACTCGCGGGAATCGCAGTGCGAGTTGCAGTCGCAACACTCGC
>JAEMTQ010000043.1:0-4601 GCA_016462185.1 Ilumatobacteraceae bacterium | reverse complement strand
TGCTCCGACAACTGCAATCACGGTGCCAACTGGAACTGTGTCGCCTTCTTTGACGCGAATCTCTGTGAGCGTGCCAGCGACTGGCGATGGAACTTCGGTGTCAACTTTGTCTGTCGAAACTTCGAACAGCGGCTCGTCGGCGGCAACTGCATCGCCAACTTTTTTGAACCAACGAGTAATCGTTCCTTCTGTAACTGTTTCTCCGAGTTGTGGAAGCGTGATGTCAGCCATTTTGGTTGCCCTTTAGATTGTCGTTACTAAGTTTGTCATGCGTTGATGCTTCGGCCGGTCAATGAGATGACGGTCTCGCCAAAGAGTTCGCTGAGACTTGGGTGAGGCATTATGAATTCGGCGATTTCATCGACCGAAGCCTCCCAGTTCACTGCCAAATACCCTGCCGCCAACTGCTCGGTGACCCATGGTCCGACCATGTGTACACCCAAAACTTGACCCGCTGAGCCGTCGGCATTTTTCTTGGCGATGACTTTTACGAGACCATCAATTTCTCCGAGGATCATCGCTCGTGAGTTGGCACGAAACTGATGCTTGGCGACGACAACATCGTGACCTGCGGCGCGCGCTTGTTCTTCTGATGGACCTGCCCATGCAACTTCGGGATGACAATAGATCGCCCATGGAACTCGGTCGTACATCACTGGCATTGCAGTTTCGCCGCGCATATGTTTGACAGCCAAAATTGCTTCGGCATACGCGACGTGAGCAAGTTGCGGAGTGTTAATAAGGTCGCCGATCGCATAAACGTTTGGCTCGCCTGTTTGACACAAATTATCGACTACAACAAAGCCACGGTCGTCAACTTTGACTGCAGTGCCTTTGAGTCCGAGTTCGTCAGCAAACGGACGTCGACCAATCGACATGATTACGACATCACAAACAACCGGATCACCATTTGTAAATGTGATCTGTGTTGAGCCATCAGGTTGTTTACTTTGACCTGCAACAACGGCACCCGTACGAATAGTTATTTGTTTTTTGGCAAAAGTTTTAACGACGACATTGGCGACATCTGGGTCAAGGCCCGGCAAAATTTTTGGTGCACCTTCGATGATCGTCACAGTTGAACCCAAGTCGGCAAAAGTTGAGGCGAACTCGCAACCGATAGCACCGCCACCGATAATCGCGATGCGTTTTGGAATCGTGCTCAGCATCAAAACTTCGTCTGAAGTCATGATTGATCCGCCAATTGGAAAACCCTTAATCGTGCGCGGCACAGAACCACTGGCAAGAATAACTTTTGCACCTTGAATTTTTGTCGAAGTGCCATCTGCCTGAGCGATGTTGACCGTGCGATTCGCTTCAAGCGAACCGGTACCCAAAAAGTAAGTAACTTTCTTTGACTTCGTTAACCCAGTCAGACCTTTTACTAAACCATCGACGATGCGAGCTTTTCGGGCTTGGCTGACTGCAAAGTCAACGCCTGCAGAAGTGGCCTGAATACCAAACTCTGATGCGTGAGCAACGTGGCGGTTAGCGGCCGCCGTTTCAAGAAAGGCTTTTGCCGGAATACAACCGCGATTGAGACAAGTTCCGCCGATTGTGTCACGCTCAATGAGCGCAACCTTCATGCCTGCTGATGCTGCGTAGAAAGCAGATGCGTAGCCACCAGGACCACCACCGATTACGACGAGATCAAATTGGTCTGCCAAGGGGTCTCTTTCTGATATTTACCCTATTTATTGTAGTCGTTTGGCTTCGCTGAGCGCCAAGGACTTATCGTGACATCAGAAACAGTTGCACTGAACCCGCCAACAAAATGGCAACCCCGCAGAGCAATGAAAAGAGAATCAGTTTGCGAGTGCTCATATATGTAAAGACTAGACAAGACGAGGCCGACGCGCCACCGTCGCTTGCGTTAATCTGATTTTGTTATGCAAACACACTTAAAATTCACACGAAATTTAGTCGCCATACTTTCATTGCTGACTGTTTTTGGTTGCGGTGCAGATCCGACGACTATTACAGATTCAAGTTCGAGTTCGGCCGTCGAATCAGCCGAAACGGCAAGCAATGATGACGCGACGACATCAACAAGCGAGTCAAAGTCGAACTTCGTCGCCACTCTCTTAAGTGGACAAACTTTTGACAGTCAAAAAGTTTTAGAGAACCAGCCCCTCGCATTGTGGTTCTGGGCGCCCGGTTGACGCGCTTGTAAATCTGAGTCATCCTCGGTCGAGGCTGCATACAAAACTTGGCAAGGCAAAGTGCAAATAACTGGTGTCGCATGGAACGGCGATCCGGGATCGATGCAAGATTTCGTAATCGAAAACAATCTCTCTTTTGCCAACATCAATGACGGCGATGGCGATGTTTTTGCGCGTTTCAATGTTCCATACCAACCAGCATGGGTGTTCATTGCCAAAGACGGAACTGTGACGACAAAAATTGGTGTTCTCTCAGACTTAGAATTAGAGCAAGAACTGACACGATTGGCGACTTCATAATGGGCATCAAAGGCTTCGGCAAAAAACTAAACGCCGATAATCAAGAGATCGACTCAGACCGTCTCTGCGAAAGATTCAAAGATTACGGTTTCGCTTCTCTTGAAAATTTGCCGCTACGCAACCGCATAAAAATTGGAGGCGAAGTAAAGCGCATGCGCATCAAACCTCGCAGTGGCATTCCGGCTGTTGAGATCGTGATTAATGACGGAACCGGCGAAGCAACAGTGATTTTCAGCGGCCGCAGAAATATTCCGGGTATTGAACACGGCAAGTGTTTGATGGTCGACGGTGTGCCACACCGCGACGGCAACCGAACTGTGATTTTGAATCCTGCTTATTCGTTGTTGACGAATTAGCCGATCAAGATTTTTTGAATCGCCACCTCGGCGTCTTCGGTAATTAAAACCATTACTTCATCGCCTGCACGCAAGATCGTGTCGCTTTCAGGAACAAGAACAACTTCGTCACGCACGACTGCGACAACTGTGGCGCTGCGCGGAAACTTCAAATCTTTCAGGGTCTTGTCGCATGCTGGTGAATTCGGAGCCAACGTAACTTCGGCGAGTTCAGCTTTGCCACCTTTGAAGTCCATGAGTTTGACGAAGTTGCCAACCGAAACTGCTTCTTGCACCAAACTGGTAATCAAGTGAGGCGTTGAAACTGCGATGTCGATTCCCCACATCTCGTTAAACATCCAATGGTTTTTCGGATTATTCACACGTGCGATTACGCGCGGTGCGCCGAACTCTTGTTTTGCCAACAATGAGACAACCAAATTGTCTTCATCGTCGCCAGTGACTGCTGCGACTACTTCTGCATCGCCGACACCCGCGGCGCGAAGCACTTCAACATCGCACGCATCACCAAGGTGCCATCGCACGCCTTTGGCTTCTTCTTCTTTGCCGTAGTTGCGCACGACGCCGCGATCATTTTCGACAACAATAACTTCGTGCCCCGCTGCAACAAGTTGTTCTGCAGTAAAGCGACCGACGCTTCCGCCACCAGCAACAATCACTTTCATGACGAACCCTTCTTCAAAAATGAGTCGAGGTCTTTGATCGCGTCTTTTTCTACCGCGAAATAACCGACATCACCTTGTTGAACAACTGTCTTTGCATCTGGTATCACCGCTGCACCCAATCGGCGAACCGCCGAGATGCGGGCGCCTTTGATTTCAAGTTCAAGAACTTTTTGACCAACAAGAGAGTTTGGCATTGCGCGTTCGACGAGCATCACACTCGAACTTGGGTCGGTCCACTCGACTGCTGGCAAGTCCGGCAAGATTCGTCGAAGAATTCGATCTGCTGTCCATTTGACTGTTGCAACGGTTGAAATACCAAGCCGTTCATAAATTTCTGCTCGCTTCGGGTCATAGATTCGGGCAACAACGTTTTCGATACCAAATTTTTCGCGAGCAACTCGAGCGATCAAAATGTTTGAGTTGTCACCGTTTGTTACTGCAGCGACAGCGCTGGCTTGTTGAATGCCAGCGGCTTCAAGCACGTCACGATCAAAACCAATGCCCGCAACTTTTGAGCCCTTGAAGTCGTCGCCCAAACGAACAAAGGAGTCAGGCTTTCGATCGACTACGGCAACCGTATGGCCGGCACCGACAAGCCCAAGAGCCAATGTTGAACCGACTCGACCACAACCAACAATGACTACATGCACGCTGACAAGCATAAGCCAATAACTAGGCCAACAACTGAGTGTTGTGCGAAGATATACGACCGAAATGGTCCTTTCTCCTTCTGCACTAAAACGCTTCTTCATCGGCAAGCCAATTGCCAGTTCTGAAGATCAACACCATCGGCTCTCGAAGAGAATTGCGCTACCTGTATTCGCTAGCGATGCAATCTCGAGTACGGCATACGCCACCGAAGAAATTCTGATCGTATTTTTGTCGCTGGCGGCCGTCGGCCTAACGGCTTACGAAAACTTGGTGCCGATCTCGATTCTTGTAATCATTTTGTTGATCATCGTCGTAAGCAGCTATCGACAGACAATTTATGCCTACCCGAATGGTGGTGGCAGTTACATCGTCTCTCGAGAGAACTTGGGTCGCTCACCGTCGCTAGTTGCTGGCGCTTCAATGCTTGTTGACTACATTTTGACCGTTGCCGTGTCGGTAAGCGCCGG
>JAEMTQ010000119.1 GCA_016462185.1 Ilumatobacteraceae bacterium | reverse complement strand
TTACTTTTGGCCGAGGGCGATACGGTCGCGCAATGCGAGATCTTGGCGAATCTCAATATTTTTAAATCTGTTTTGTTCAAGCATTTGTCGCAGAGCGTCACCTTGGTCATGGCCGATTTCAAGCACTAACCAACCATCCAAGACAAGCCAGTCGCGCGCTGCAGGCACTATCTCGCGATACGCATCAAGCCCATCGTCGCCCGCGAAAAGCGCCACGTGAGGCTCATAGTCACTCACGACTGACTCGACACTTGCGTCACCACGCGCGATATACGGCGGATTACTCACAATCAAATCAAAACTATTGCGACTCAACTCATCAACACGAGCAAAAGCTTCAAGCCAATTACCCTCTGCGACCCGAACATCGCCGTCGAGCAAACCCGAACCCGCCAAATTCGCTCGCGCAACATCTAATGCATCACTCGAGACATCTGTCAACCAAACTTCACTGCTTCCACGCGGTAATTCACTCGCCAACGACAAACCAATCACACCACTACCTGTACCTAAATCTGCCAATCGTATTTTTCGGTTCAGATTTTTGATCACGGCACGCGCCAATTCAAGCGCAGACTGCACAACTTCTTCAGTCTCTGGTCGCGGAATCAAAACACGCTTATCTACCAAAACATCTAAATGACGAAATGCCCAACGGCTCATCACATATTGCAGTGGCTCACCCGCAAGTCGCCGGCTCACCATCTTGCGCAACGCAATGCCGGCGCGCTCGCTGACTAACTCAGTCGCTGCTGCGTCAAACTCTTGGCGATCAAAACCACCCGCGTGTTCGCAGAGCCATCTTGCTTCTTGCTGACTGCCAATATCTTCGGCCGTTACTTTTAGTAACTCACCCCAAGTGATCGTGTCGTCGTTAGTCACGACAAAAATTATCTCTCGCCAGAGTCGGCCAACTGCTCCGTCTGATATTCGAGTGTCAGCGCATCAATCACAGGATCTAAATTGCCAGCCAACACATCTTGCAATTGATGCAAAGTAAACCCAATTCGATGGTCGGTCACGCGGCTGTCTTTGAAGTTGTATGTACGAATTTTTTCGCCACGACCACCGCCACCAACTTGGGCTTTGCGTTCAGCCGAGGCACGAGCCTGCAACTCTTCTTCTTGTCGCTTCAACAATCTCGCGCGCAAAACCTGCATCGCGCGAAGTCGATTTTGCAACTGACTGCGTTCATCTTGCATCGCCACCACGACTCCGCTTGGTCGGTGCGTAATTCGCACGGCCGAGTCGGTGGTATTCACGCCTTGACCACCAGGCCCACTGGCGCGATAGACGTCAATCTGCAAATCTTTTTCGTCAATGTGAAGTTCAACTTCTTCGGCCTCGGGCAACACCATGACTGTTGCCGAACTCGTGTGAATTCGCCCTTGGTTTTCAGTTGCTGGCACGCGTTGCACGCGGTGCGGGCCGCCCTCAAAACGCATTCGTGTCCAAGCCATCTCACCTTTAAAAATCATCACAACTTGGTTGATCCCACCCTTGGGCGAAAGATCCATCGACAAAACTTCAACGCTCCAGTTGTTGCGCGCCGCAAACGCTTTATACATGTCAAACAAATCGCTGGCAAACAAGTTTGCTTCTTCGCCGCCTTCGGCACCGCGAATTTCGATGATTATGTTCTTGCCTGAATTCGGGTCTGGTGGCAAAAGCAAAACTTTCAATTCGTTTTCAAGTGCCGCAATTGTTGAAGTGGCCGAGCTCAACTCTGCTTGCAATTGATCGCGTTCTGTTCCACTCGCATCAGCTATCAGCTCACGAGCCGCATCTGCGTTTCCAGTGGCGGCTCGATACTTGCGTATGCACTCAACTAACGGAGTCATCTGTTTGTATCTCCGTGAAACTTCACGCAACTTGTTTTGATCTTCGAGCACATCAGACGTCGCCATGCTCGCCTCGAGATCTAAAAAATCTCTTTCAATACCGTCAAGTCGCTCAAGCACGATGTTCAGGCTATTGCATCAAACTTGGGGTTGCGCTTGCGCACCCAAAATGTCAACTCCGACAAATCGTGCCGGCTTGTTCAACATCTCGGCAAGCCTCGTCACCGCAGGCACAATGTCGCGCGTCGGACAGGCAAAAACTAACTCTGCGTTTGAATTGATTTGCTCTCGCGCATCAGCACCAAACGCCACCACATCAGGATCAATGCCCACACTAAAAATCACGACTACTTTTTGACCAGTTTGCGAAATACCAGAGGCAACGCACGGCACGATTTCTTTCAAATTTCTTCGCCGACTCGGCGGTTGCGCCGAGCTCAATGACTGTGCGCCGACCAAATTTGGAGATTGACAGACAACGTGTCGCAAAATTCGCTCACGTGCCAACTGATTCAAAGGATGCACCTGCGCCCCCACAACACGACGCGCCGCAACCTCAGTTACCACTCGGCGCAAAGACTCAATCGTCGCGGTCTGACCGTGCACCAGCTGAAAAGTCTCGCGGTCATGCACGCCTACTCCGATTTCAATGCGCGAATCGCCTGACTCGCCAGGCACAACGCGACAAACTTCAAGCCCTACAACTTCACCAGACATCACACCGTGCTCACGAATTACTTCGGCGCCAGATGACTTTATAAATGCAGCAAACATCTCGTCGGCCACACTCACTTCAACTGCTTTCGCCAGACTTGGCGTCGCCGCACTCACCGCAGTTGATGAATCAACTGCAAACACTTCAATCGTAAAATTAAAGTTCTTTGCGCC
>JAEMTQ010000042.1:3749-10304 GCA_016462185.1 Ilumatobacteraceae bacterium | reverse complement strand
CAACCGTGTTTTTGATTTTGGTTACACCAGAAATCATGGATGCAATTGCGCTCGTAACTTGGTTTCCGCGCATGAACGAAGTGCCGATTGTCGGCACGATTTTCTCGAATGGTTGGGGTCCGTTTAACGGCGGAATAAACAAACTCTGGGTCGGTCAATCGCTTTATGCAAGCGCCGTGGTGACACTGATTGTGCGGGCACGGTTATCTGGACTGGATGAATCTCTTGAAGAAGCAGCCGGAGACCTGGGCGCGCCGCCAGCACGTGCTTTCAGGCAAATCACTTTGCCGTTGATTGCTTCGGCAATGGTGGCGGGCGGGTTGCTGTCGTTTGCTTTGTGCTTAGACAATGCAGTGATTTCGACTCTGCTTAGCGAGGCCGGCTCGACGACATTCCCTGTGGCGTTGTTGGGTGCTACACGCAGCACCATTAAGCCGTTCTGGGGTGTTGGAGCCGTGTTGTTGTTCGTAGTGACTCTGGGAGCGCTGTGGTTTCTTGCAGTTATTTTGCGACGTGGTGGCGACTCGGCGAGCAAGATCGCTGCAACATTTACTGGTTCGTGATTAGGGCGTGAACTAAAACTCGCTGCACACAACAGACAACGAAGATTGACCTAATCTGTTGTTATGGCTAGGAAGTGTGAGCGACCATCTTGCAAAGAAACTGGAGACGTCGCCTACATAATTGACACAGCAAATTTAGTTGTCAGTATTGATGCGCCAGTTCCGCGTGATTCGTCGCGAGTAAATATTTTGTGTCGCCGACATGCTGACTCGCTGGTTGTGCCACGCGACTGGATAATCATGGACAATCGAACTAAAAAGCAACGCTTGTTCAGCGCCCCCGCAACCCCGAGAGCAGCAGTAAAGAAGAAAGACAAGAACGCAAAAAAGAAAACTGGGGCAGTGATTCAAGATTTGTTTGAGTTTGCAACTCGTGTTGTCACGCCCGTTGTAGCCGTTGTTCAAGAGGCGCCTCGCGAAGAAGTTGCTGTAGCGGTTCACGAACCAGAAAAAATTGATTTACATGAAACACAGGCGATGCCTTGGACTCCAAAGTTTGATCAGACGGGCGACCTTGACGGCAAACTACGCGCACGCGGCAAGTTATTGTCGCGCGCTTTTGGCGGGTTTGATGACACTCTCGAAACAAGTCGCAAACACACGGTGCCAGAAAATACGGCGCTAGAAAATACAAATAGTCACGTAATTGACGACGACTTTGATCACGATCAAGCGCACCCAGAGTATTAAAAGTTTTTAAATGGATGTTGTTGCAAGTGTCGAGGTGCCCGTATCGGCCGAAACACTTTTCGCATTTATTGCAGATTTATCGAATTACCCATCATGGTTAGAACTTGTACATGAAGCCGTGCCCGAGGCAAATAACACGGCTGCTAAGACGTGGTCGGTTGAGTTGCGAGCGCGGCTCGGAGTCTTTGCTAGGTCAAAACGACTGCGAATGGTTCGCACGACGTGTGACACGCCAAATCAAGTGGTGTTTGAGCGTCAAGAACTAGATTCGCGCCGCCATTCGGCGTGGATTTTGCGAGCGAAAGTTACTTCAACAGCGACTGGTGCAATGCTCGAAACCAATCTGCATTATTCAGGCAGTTTGTTTACTGGCGGAGTATTAGAACGTGCGCTTGCTGATCAGATAAATGCTGGTAGCGAAAAACTCATCCAACGATTGAGCGCGAAGTAATCGCCACAGGTTGGCCTGCAGCCAACTGACCACACGCTGCATCAATGTCAGTGCCACGATTTCGGCGCACAGTTGCATTGACGCCAAGATCTATCAACTGATCGGCGAACTCGCGAACATCTTCGGGTGCGGTGCCTTTGGTGAGGTAGCCCGGCGTCGGATTTAGTGGAATCAAATTTACGTGTGCACTCGGCTTGAGGCTCTTGCAGAGTTTGGCAAGTTCGCGCGCATCTCGCGGGGTGTCGTTGACGCCCTTGATTAGCGCCCACTCGAAAGTTACACGGCGGTTTTTCTTCTGTAGATATTTTCTGCACGCCTGCATCAAATCTTCGATCGGGTAGCGCTTGTTGATCGGCACTAGTTCGTTGCGCAGTTCATTGCGGGCAGCATGCAAAGAAACCGCAAGATTCACGGGCAGTGGTCGGTCGGCGAGTGTATTGATGCCCGGAATAATGCCGACAGTTGAGATCGTCAAATGTCTTGCAGAGATGCCGATCGCCTCGTGAATGCGAGTAACTGCTTGCCACACTGCTTCTTCGTTCGCCAACGGTTCGCCCATGCCCATGAATACGACATTGGCAAGACGTTGGTCTCGCCCGGCACTTGTGCGCGCGGCGTGCACAACTTGTTCGACGATTTCACCAGAGGTGAGTTGACGCGAGAAACCTGCTTGGCCAGTTGCACAGAACCCACAGGCCATTGCACAGCCGGCCTGAGTGCTGACACAGACGGTGGCTCGATCTTCGTAGTGCATAAGTACTGATTCGATTTTGTGTCCACCGTTGGCGAGTTGCCAGAGAAACTTTGTCGTGCCACCGCGATCGCTGTCTCGCGAAGTCTCAAGTATGAGACTGCTCGGCAAGGCTGCATCGAGTTTGGCGCGCAGCTCTTTTGAGATCGTCGTAATTTCAAGCGGTGCTTGAAACTCGGTGTAGAGGCCCTGCCAAACTTGGTCGAGGCGATACTTGGGTCCGTCGCCAAGAATTGCAGCGACGTCTTCACGGCTCGCGTCATAGCGAGTCTTAATCAATTTTTCTGTCACTTTATTTGATGTGCTTTTGCGCGAGTTTTTCGTAGTCGACCATGCGGGCGCGCAACACGTCGAGGCTTGCTGTCCAAAATGATTCGTCGCTTACGTCGAGATTGAAAGCGCGACCCAGTTCTTCGGCTGTGTCCATGCCGGCTCGTGAAAGCACGGTGTCGTAGCCGCCGCGAAATTTCTCTGGATCTTTGCTGTATTGGGCGTAAAGACCCAAACCGAAAAGCAAACCATATGTATATGGCCAGTTATAAAAGTGGCTGCCGTAATAGTGCGGCTTCAATACCCACATATGTGGATGAGCAGTCGACTGATCAATGCCATTGCCGTAAGCCGAAGCCTGGGCGCTGAGCATCATCTCGTTGAGTTCACTGACACCGAGCGTGCGACGTTGACGCCGTGCAAAAACTTCTGTTTCAAACAAGAAGCGACTGTGAATATCTACGACGACTTGATTTGCGCCACCCAGATCTGTGTCGAGCAACGCGAGTCGCTCGTCGCCAGTCAAGCGAGACAGGCCTTCTTCAACTACAAGAGTTTCGCAGAAGATGCTCGCAGTTTCGGCAAGCGCCATCGGCAAACGCTTTTGCAACGGTGTGCGATCTGCCAGTTGTGTGTTGTGATACGCGTGGCCGAGTTCGTGTGCAGTTGTTTGCGCTGAATCGACGCTGCCACTCCAGTTCAGCAAGACCAGCGAGCGGTCATCAACAAATGACATACAGAAAGCACCGCCGACTTTGCCTTCGCGTGGTTCGGCATCAATCCATTTTTCAGACAACGAGCGGTCAACAAGCCCAGCCAAGTTGTCGCTGTATGCGGCGAACGCGCCGCGCACAAGTTGCACGCCTTGGTCCCACGAAATTTGACTCGGGGCAACATTCAAAGGTGCGAAAAGATTCCACCACGACAGACCGTTTTTGTCGCCGTGCAGTTTTGCGCGCACGTTCATCCATCGGCGAAAGTCGGGTAGCGATGCGGTGACAGCACTTTGCATCGCATCAAATGTTTTGCGACTGACGCTGTTGGAATAAAGCGACGCATCAAGCGGTGAGGCCCAATGACGACGACGATTGACTGCGTTTGCCTCACCCTTAATTGAGTTCATTGCTGCAGCACACGGCATGGCGACTGTCGGCCACGCCCGCATCTCAGCGTCATATGCGGCTTTGCGCACTGCAAGATCTGAGTGCGTTGACATACCGCGCACGGCAGTGATCGGCAAAGTTTTTGTGCCGTCTGGCAAGTGCACTTCGGTGGTCAACTGAGAAGTGATGTCGCCCTGCAGGCGAGACCATGCTGAAGAACCGGTTGTTGAAAGTTCAGCGTAGAAACCTTCTTCAACTTCGGACATTTGGTGTTCGGCGCGAGCCTGCAATCTCTGTAACGGCCCGAGATGCTCACGAGCGACTTCGCTAACTTTGGCAAGATCGTCGGCGCCAAGTGTTGCAACCCAATCTGCGAAACGTGCAAGCAACGGAGAGAGACGCGAGTCGATTACTTCGAGTTCGCTGAGCAAACTTTGGGCGGTTTCTTCACGAGTGTTTGTGCTGACAGTTGCATAAACATAAGAACCGAGAATTTCGGATTCTTTGATCGTTTCGTTCATTGATGTGATGATCTTGTTGGCAATTTCGCCTTCTTGCGCTGATGGCTTGTGAGGGGCGCCTGCACGAATGTTGTTTTCTTCAAACTGTGCTTCGAGTCTGGCGACATTTGCGCCCGTGCGCTCCATCGCGTCAGTGAACGATCGAGAGGTAAAAGACTCGTGAACGTCGGCAACCGACCAACGAGGCAAAAGTGTGTCTGTCATGAGAATCAGTGTATTAGTTGTATTCAGGGTCAGGTTTGTTTAGATGTGCGACGGAATCTCACCGACAAAAGCCTGTTCGATGTCGTGAATAGTGAAGCCAAGTTTCGTATATGTCATCACGGCCGCATCGTTGTCGCGATCGACGAACAGCATTCCTGTCGTGGCGTTGGCTTTTGCGAGGTGGTTTAGTCCCGCCACTGTTAGCGCTCGACCGAGACCCTGGCCGTGAAATTGCGGGTCGACGGCAATCACATATATTTCGCCAACAGATGGGTCTGTGTCTTTGTCGATTTTTGTCCAACAGAAACCTGCAAGTTGATCTGTTGCGTTGGTTTTTATGTGGTGAAGTAGAAAGCCATTCGGGTCAAACCACTTTTCTGACTGCCGTGAACGCAGAACCTCGGTAGTCCAGCCGCCCTGTTCGGGGTGTTGAGCAAATGCTCGGTTGTTGACTGTGAGCCATGCAGCGTCATCGGCGCCGACAACGAAGCTTCGGGTCTGAATCGATTTAGTTGCAGACAAAACTTCGGGGGAAAGAGGCAGTTCGACGCGCATCTGCAGAAGATTGCGACCCGCTTTGAAACTAAAAAGATCGGCAAGTTGCTGATCAATCTCACTCGGGCCACAAACCCACCAATGCACGTGCCCGCCACCTTCTTCGCTGATGATTTTGGTTGCATCAGTAAAGAGCGACTTGCCGATCTCTAGAGTTTGCTTGCGAAAATTTGGGTGCACGACAAGATCAAGTGACCACGAGCCGTTGCCACGCGAAATTTGGCAATAGGCGATGGGTTGAGATGTTTTTGGATCACGGGCTGTGAGCCCAGCAAAGCCAGCGCGACCACCGAGGCGCAGGTCGATCCATAAATGGTTGTTCAGAGGTTTGCGACCGTCGGCTTTTTCGACTGCATTCAAAAGCTGTATGACTTCGGCAATTTCTTGCGCTGCCATACTTCTTTTAACGTCAAATTCAATCACGACATAAGGCTATCTATGTGCGGCGCTGTGTAGTGTTGCCAATCAATGGCTGCCAAGAAAACCGAAATTGCAAAACGCGCAACAGATGTGCTGGCTCTACTGAAGCGTGAATACCCAGTGGCGATTTGTGAGCTGACTCATGAGTCGGCGTTTCAACTGCTCGCGGCAACAATTCTCTCGGCGCAATGCACAGACGTGCGCGTAAACATGGTGACACCTGCTCTTTTCGATGCATACCCGACACCAGCAAAACTTGCGGCGGCAGATGTTTCTCATGTTGAGCAACTTGTGCGCTCAACAGGTTTTTATCAGACCAAAGCAAAAAACTTAGTCGGAATGGCGAATCAAGTTATGTCGCGATTTGGCGGTGAAGTGCCGCGTGAAATTGAAGACTTAATTACTTTGCCAGGCGTCGGCCGTAAGACAGCAAATGTTTTGCGCAGCGTTGTCTTTGATCTGCCTGGGTTGCCGGTAGACACGCATGTTGGGCGACTCTCGCGACGTCTTGGTTTGACCAAATTAGAAGATCCTGTGAAGGTCGAATATGAATTGAACGCAATGTTGCCGCCGCCCGAGTGGGGTCAATTTAGTTTGCGCTTAATCTTGCATGGTCGCCGGGTTTGTGATGCGCGAAAGCCGCGATGCGAAGAGTGTTTGCTCGAGGCGCTGTGCCCAAGTTCGATGTTGCCAACGAAAAAAGGTGTCGGCAAGAGCGTGAAGAAAAGCGTGAAGAAAAGCGTGAAGAAAAGCGCGAAGCCGAGCGTAAAGAAGCGCGTTAAAAAAAGCGCGAAGAAGCGTGCGAAGTGAGTAGTTCGCAGCGACGCGAGAGCGCATTGGCCGAATTGGCTGCGTTGGCAGAAAATGTCGAGCGATGTCGTGAGCGGCTCGTCGCACTTGCCGAATCACAACGATTGGCGACCCACGATCCGAAAAAGCCCGAAAATGACGACGGCCTGTTGATGGCGATCTATGAAGCAGAGCGCGGTCTGATCAACGCCGTGCGCCTTTTGCAACGCGCAGCGCG
>JAEMTQ010000042.1:0-3649 GCA_016462185.1 Ilumatobacteraceae bacterium | reverse complement strand
TCGCTGAGCGCACGCCGATTAATTCAGGCAGAATATAAGCGTGACATCATCAACATCGACCTCGGGGGCTGATCGTCAAGACCGACCGCTGATTGCAGTTCTTGACTATGGCATTGGCAATCTGCGCTCGGCACAAAAAGGTTTGCAATTTGTCGGCGCCGATGCACAGCTAACAAGTGACAAGAAGTTGATCGCTGATGCGCAGGCAGTAGTGCTGCCCGGTGTGGGCAACTTTGGTGCGTGTATGACAGCACTTCGGCAGGCAGGTCTTGAAGAAAGCGTGCATGCGGCAGTTGCATCGAATCGACCATTTTTAGGAATCTGTGTGGGTATGCAGATGCTTTTTGAAAGCAGCGAGGAAAGCCCAGGTGTGAAGGGTCTCGAAATCATTAAGGGAGAAATCAAATGGTTGCCTGCTGGTGTGCAGCGCCCACAAATGCAATGGAATCAACTACGAATTAAAAAGCAGGATGATTTGTTCGCTGGTTTGAGCGAGAATCCATGGATGTATTTTGTTCACTCGTTGTCGGCAGTTGCCACAGATACATCTGTAGTAGCCGCAAATTGTGAATATGGAACTGAGCTGGTTGCGGCTGTTCGCTTGAAAAATATCTTTGCGACACAGTTTCATCCTGAAAAATCTGCGACAGAAGGTTTGAAAATTTTAGAGAACTTCGTCGACACTTGTTCTGCTGTTGCAACTAGCAAATAGAACTCTCACACAATGAAAATTTCGCCGACTCGCCAAGAGTTTCACGCACTGGCAAAAGAAAACACGGTGATACCCGTGTGGACCGAAGTATTGGCCGACGTTGAAACTCCGGTATCGGCATATATAAAACTTGTTGGTGACCGTCCGGGGTTTTTGCTCGAGTCAGTCGAGCACGGCGAACGATGGAGTCGATTCTCGTTTGTGGGGCGAGACCCAGTGGCAACTCTGGTGCTTCGCGATGGTGCGATAACCACAGTGGGCAATGTTCCTAGTTCGATGCCGCGCGACAAAGGAATGTTGGCAGCGATTGAATCTTTGCTTGCGACGTATCGGTCGCCATTGCATCCAGACCTGCCGCCATTGCAGGGCGGCCTAATGGGATTTTTGGGTTACGACATTGTGCGCGAAATCGAGAACCTGCCGAACGTACCTAATGAAGATCGCAATATGCCCGATGCAGTGATGAGCATGATTGGTTCGCTCGCCGCGTTTGATCACTGGCGTCAGCGTTGTTACATGATCGAAAGCGTGCCGGTGGCAGGTCTTGATGCAACTGCGCGAGACGAAGCTTACGACGCAGCAATTGTGCGTGTAAATAAAGGTGTTGAAGATTTATCGCGGCCAATCGCGCACACGCCTGTTGAGCCACCGCTTCGCGAAGACACACTCAAAGTTGAGTCTTCAATGCCAAACGGAATGTATGAGCGCGCGGTTGAAGTAGCAAAAGATCACATTCGCGCCGGAGATATTTTTCAGGTCGTGTTGTCGCAGCGATTTGATGTGCAACTTGAGGCTGATCCGTTTGACGTCTACCGCGTGTTGCGACAGATCAATCCGAGTCCGTATATGTATTACGTCAAACATGAAGACGTAACGATTGTGGGTTCTTCGCCCGAGCCGATGGTGCAGTTGCGCAATGGTCGCGTGATTAGTCGACCGATCGCCGGCACACGCAAACGAGGCACTGACGACGAACATGATCGCAAGTTGGCTGGCGAACTAAAAGAGAACCCAAAAGAGCGAGCCGAGCACGTAATGCTTGTTGACCTGGCGCGAAACGATGTTGGTCGAGTTGCCGAATACGGATCAATGAGTGTTGACGAGTTCATGACTCTAGAAAAATACAGTCACGTAATGCACTTAACTTCGCAGGTGTCAGGAACTTTGCGCGCGGGTCTTGGGCCAGTTGATGTTTTGCGCGCAACTCTGCCAGCGGGCACGGTAAGCGGAGCACCGAAAGTGCGGGCGATGCAAATAATTGATGCACTCGAACCCACCAAACGCGGACCGTATGCAGGAGTCGTTGGATACGTCGATTTTTCTGGCAACTTAGACACAGCAATTGCAATACGCACGATGTTTGTCGGGTCGCACGGGGCAACCTTGCAAGCCGGTGCCGGCATTGTCGCCGACAGTGTTGCTACTGAAGAAAACTTAGAGTGCCGTAACAAGGCAGCGGCTTTGATTGCAGCGATTCCGGCAGCGCGAAGAATGACGGCGTCGCGAATTGCAAACAACAAGGCCAAAAAATAATGTCGGCGTTTTACTTCAAGCAGTTGCGCGACGTTATTTATGTGTCGGGCGTCGACGCGCGAAAGTTTTTGCATTCGCAATTAGCTAACGACATTGCGTCACTGCAAATTGGCCAGTCGCGCTACAGCTTGTTGCTTGAACCAACTGGCAAGCTCACGTCATTGTTGCGGGTGCGGTGCGACAGTGAAGAGAGTTTCACGTTGGACTGTGATGCCGGATTTGGTGAAATTTCGGTAGCCAGACTGGGGCGCTTCAAGATTCGCATTAAGTGTGAAATCTCTAGTCAGGCGCGAGAGTTCGTGGCGGTGCGCAAGTTATCCGTTGATGAGTTTGCGAAATTTTCGAAACTTGACAACGCGAAGCCCGCATGGCGCGAGAAAGATTTGGCACTTGATTTTGTATTAGACCAAGTGGCAGACGAGTTTGCGAAAAGCGATATATCAATCGGTACCGAGAGCGAATTCGAGACTGCTCGCGTGCAGGCGTTATGGCCAACAATGGGAGTTGACATGACGAGCGATTCGATGCCCGCTGAAACGGGGCTGACCGATGTCGCAGTGAGTTTCACCAAAGGTTGCTACCCGGGCCAAGAACTTGTCGAGCGAATGGACTCGCGCGGTGCGTCGGCGCCACGTTCGTTGCGTTTGATTCGTGCAGTTCCCGGCGCAAAAGTGGGCGAGCCTGTTGTGGTCGACGCACAAGAAATTGGTATATATACGACTGTTTGCCAAGAATTTGCGTTGGCGTTAATCAAACGTTCGGCAGACAGCAGTTCAATCGAGATTGGCGCGTAAACTGTCGTATGCCTTTTATCTACGCTTTTGATCACAAACACCGTCGTGCGCCAATGAGCATGAAAGATTTGCTTGGCGGCAAAGGTGCGAACCTTGCCGAGATGATGAGTGTGTTGAAGTTGCCGGTGCCGCACGGTTTTACAGTGACGACTGATGCGTGTCGCGCGTATATGAAGAGTGGCTGGCCGAAAACTCTTGATAAAGAACTCGCAACTCATGTTGCTCAACTTGAAAAAAAGATGGGTGCGCGTTTGGGTGATCCGTCAAGCCCGCTGTTGGTTTCGGTTCGTTCGGGTGCGAAGTTTTCAATGCCCGGAATGATGGACACAGTTTTGAACCTGGGATTGAACGATCGCAGCGTAAAAGGTTTGGCGCTGTCGACAAAAGACGAGCGCTTTGCCTACGACAGTTACCGCCGCTTCATCGCGATGTACGGACGAATCGTGCTGGGCATCGAGGGTGCGAAGTTTGAGCACCCATTTGATCAGGCGAAAAAGACTGCCGGTGTAACAAATGATGCGGCTTTACCTGCTGCGGCGTTGATGGCACTTTGCGAAACTTTTAAAGCGGTCGTCAAAGTTGAGACAGGCAAAGAATTTCCGCAAGATCC
>JAEMTQ010000006.1 GCA_016462185.1 Ilumatobacteraceae bacterium | reverse complement strand
TAGATGCTGCCGAGGCTGCAGCCGAAAAAATAATTTACTTTTAACGTCCGGCAACCAACACAACGAGTCCGACGACGACAACTGCGGCTGAAGTTAGCCGTCGTTTGTGATCTTCTTCTTTTAGATACTTCCAGCCGGCGAGTGCTGCAATAACCACGCTTGACTCGCGCAATGTTGCCACATAACCAACCGGGGCAAGAGTGAACGCATAAACAACCATGGTGTAACTGAGCAAAGACATTGCACCGCCCGCAGCCGAAGTCTTTAAGTGTGCTTTGATAAATGGCGTGAGTTGACGACGTCGCGTGATGAATGCCCAAGTTGAAACCGTTAATCCACCACTGGCAAAGACGCTTAATGCAAAAGCAATTGAGTTTGAGTTTCGTGCTCCATATGCGTCGGCAACTGAATATCCGCCAATTGTTAGTGCAACGCCAAGTGCGGGCGAGATGTTGTTGATCTTTTGATTTGAGACCAAGATCCACAAACCAAAAATTACGACGGCGATGCCGCCCATGCTCAAGCCCGAAAGATCGTCGCCCAGAAAGATAAGCCCAAGAATTGCTGCAGAAAGCGCGCCTGCACCACGAGCGATTGGGTAAGTGACCGAAAAATCATTTTTGTCATAAGCACGAGCCAGCAACATGACATACGGCAGGTGTCCACAGCCGCTAAAGACCGACCACCACCAAGCAATGTCGGGAACGCCGTCGACAAAACTCCAGAAGATCAAAATAGCCGTTGCGATTGAGCCAGAAAAAACAAACTGACCCCAAAGAGCTAGAAAACGATCTCCGGTTTGCTTTACCGCGATGTTCCATGAAGCATGAAGAACAGCCGCGGCAAGTGCGAGTCCGGCGGCAAGAAGCACGCATGAAGACTAAAGCATCTAACGCCATTCACGCAGTTGCCGACTCGCATATCGGCCACGGCGTAGCGTTGTAAGCGATGAGCGCGCAAGCAGACCAGCCGATCGGAATGTTTGACTCTGGATTTGGTGGTCTGACTGTTGCACGATCGGTGATTGATTTGTTGCCGAGCGAGAACCTGGTTTATATCGGCGATACAGCCAGATACCCGTATGGTCCAAAACCTGCAAGTGACGTGCGCAGTTTTGCAATTGAATTAGCGAACAGTTTGGTGAACGACTTCAAAGTGAAAATGATTGTCGTGGCCTGTAACACCGCTGCTGCCGTGGCGTTGCAAGAGTTGCAAGAGACTTTGCCAGTGCCAGTAATTGGTGTGGTTGAACCAGGAGCGCGGGCGCTCGTGAGTGTGACCAAAAATAAGAGAGTTGCAGTGATCGGCACAGCAGGAACTATTTCGTCGGGGGCATACGACAAAGCAGTGGCCCGCGTCTCGTCAGATGTTGTGCTGACGGCGGCTGCATGTCCGGGGTTTGTCGAGTTTGTTGAGCGCGATGAGACGACTGGAGTCGCGGTAACTGAACTCGCCGAAAAGTTGTTGGCACCAGTGCGAAATGCAGATGTTGATGCGCTGCTTCTTGGGTGCACTCATTATCCGTATTTAAGTGCTGTGATTAGCCAAGTCATGGGTGCAGGCGTGAAGCTAGTGAACGGTGCCGATGAGACGGCGAACTCGGTGCGTGATGCTCTGGTAAAAAACAACATTGCACGTAGTGTTGGGGCATCGAGTAAGGGCACTCACGAGTTTTATTCGTCGGGAGATGTTCAGCAGTTTGCTGAACTAGGCCGAAGATTCTTGGGGCCAGAATTATCGGCGACGAAATATTGGCAAAAAAAATGATCATGGAGAAAAAATGACACGACCAGACGGGCGAAAATCAAATCAATTGCGCGAGTTGAAGTTTGAGCGCGACTTTACTGAAATGGCTGCAGGTTCTGTGTTGGTCTCGTTCGGCAAGACGCGAGTGCTGTGTACTGCATCGGTTGACGAAGACGTTCCGCGATGGATGAAAGGCAAAAACAAAGGCTGGGTTACTGCTGAATACTCGATGTTGCCTGGGTCGACACCAGATCGCGCCGACCGCGAAGCCGCCAAGGGCAAGCAGGGTGGTCGAACGATTGAAATTCAAAGATTGATTGGCAGGTCGCTGCGGTCGTGTTGCGATATGACTTTGCTCGGCGAACGTCAAGTGATCGTGGATTGCGATGTGTTGCAGGCTGACGGTGGCACTCGCACTGCCAGCATTTGTGGTGCGTATATCGCGTTACATGATGCGCTGACACGTGTTCAACAAAATGGTTTGATCAACAAACATCCGCTTCATTCTTTGTGCGCGGCAGTGAGCGTGGGCATTCACAACGGTGTGCCGATTCTCGACCTGCCATATGTCGAAGATAGTTCGGCTGAAGTTGACATGAATGTAGTGATGTTGCAAGAACACGGTTCAAGCGAAGCAAAATTTGTTGAAGTGCAGGGCACCGCCGAAGGTGCGGCATTTAGCCAGTCGCAATTGACTGAGTTGCTGGCGCTGGCTACAAATGGCTTACGTGAAGTCTTCGCTTTGCAAACACAGATTCTTTCTGTGCCGCCGACGCCACGACCAAAATAAAAATGCTGCGCGTTGTTTGCGCTTCTGCGAACCCGCACAAGGTCGCTGAAATTTTTGATCTGGTTGGTGGCGTGATTGAACTTGCGCCTCGTCCAAAAGATTTGGCAGATGTTGCCGAGACTGAAACGACACTGATTGGCAATGCACGATTAAAAGCCATTGCTGTAGGTCGGGCGACCAATCAGCCAGCACTTGCAGACGACACGGGTTTAGAAGTAGATGCGCTGAACGGTCAGCCCGGTGTATTTACGGCACGATTTGCTGGCCCAGGTGCCACAGATGAACAAAATCGACGCAAATTTCTTGACGCGCTTAATCAAAACAGCAATCGTTTGGCAAGATTTCGAACGGTGATTTTGCTGTTGTGGCCAGATGGCAAAGAAATTATTTGCGAAGGTGTCTGCGAGGGATCAATTGCCCCTGAACAACGCGGTGATCGCGGTTTTGGTTATGACTCGGTATTTGTGCCCGCTGCTGGTGACGGTCGAACCTTTGCCCAAATGTCAGTCGAAGAAAAGCACCAGTATTCACACCGCGCAATTGCTTTTCGTTTGCTGGCTAAGCGTCTTGGGGAGTTACCAGCCCCGTAAGTCAATTTGCCAGGTGTCGATTAGTTCTTCACCACGAACAATGTGGGCGACACTATGCATCGCCATTGTTGGGTCAATATGAGCCGGGATTACGCGAAGTCTTTCGCCGACTTTGACTTTTTGCTTTGCTGAATCTTTTTTCGGTTTAAGTGTCGTGTGTTCATCTGAGCAAAAGAGAACATCGAAGCCATCCACAGTTGGATTGCCATGGTCCATACCGAGTGATTTCAGGCCAACATCGATGACGAGCCATTGCGGGTTGGCAGAAATTATGGTGCCCAAAACAAAACAACTTTGGACGAACGGCAATTCGAGTTTTGCGTAATGCGTATCCATTAGCGCATACGAACCGGCTTGAAGTTCGTTGATGCATGTGTCGTCGTGCATGTCGAAAGTTCCTGTGCCGCCCGCCGAGATGATTTCGCCCCCCACATCGCTTGCGGCGCGCGCGAGAAATTGCATTGACTCTGCGACTTTTTGCTTTCGGTTGTCATGGCCGTCGGCCATCATCAAGTGACCTTCGTAGCCCATTACGCCTCGAACTGTTAACCCAGATTTTCTCGCGCTATCGGCAAGTCGGCCGGCAAGTTCTGGCGCAATGCCGCAACGAGGCAGACCAACATTGACATCGATCAATACATCGTGCAGACCTGCGCGTGCGGCTGCATCGATAGTTTCTTGTGAGTCAACTGCGATTGTTACGCGAGCATTTTCTGCAATCTGGGCAAGTTTTTTTAATCGTTCGATGTCGACCACCTCGTTGGCTAGCAAAAAGTCTTCGCCAACTCCGGCTGCGGCCATACCGATTATTTCGCGAGGGGTTGCACAGGTAAAAGTTTTGTGGCCGTAATGTTGTTGCAGTTGTGCGATGCCCGTGCACTTGTGTGCCTTCGTGTGCGGTCGCAATTTTGCGGCTGGATGGCGAAGTGACATCGTTCGCATGTTTTTATTCAGGGCGTCGAGGTCGACGAGAAGTGCGGGGGTTGCGAGTTGCTCAGTTGTGTGCGCGTCCATATTTTGTGCCGACGGAGAGACTCGAACTCTCACTGGCGGCGTCCTAAGCGCCGTGCCTCTGCCATTGGGCTACGTCGGCTTGCGTATGCCTTACGCCCGTAAGAGTAGTGCTTTTTAATGATTATTTGACATAATGTAAACCTTGACTTCAATAACTGCACAGCATCATGGCTCAAAAGGTCAGCTCGACTCTGCTGCTTTGGCTGGACAACTTGGCTTAGCTGACACGGTCGTTGATCAGCAGGCTCTTGAGAACAGTGTCGCACTTTGCGCCAAGAACAAAGTTGTGCTTCCGACATTTGCCCAGTTGGCAGACCCTTCAAAAATCGATGCGAGTTATGCCAAGGGTGTCGACAAGAACGCCGCAGATGCTCGCAACTTGTTTCGCGTGCATTGGTACAACAACATGCAGGGCGAGCGTGTGTCGGTGCCAGATCATGTCGTGTTACCAAGTTCGTTGACGGGCATTGATAGTCCGATAATTGTTATGTTCGGCGATCGCTTTCCGATGATTACTGCGCACAAAGTTTTGGCGGCTTATTCGTGCTTGGCGCCAAGAGTCATAACTGGCCAATTTGACCCGAGTCGTCACCGTGCGGTTTGGCCATCAACTGGCAACTACGCCCGCGGTGGAGTGGCGATCAGTCGAATTATGGGTTCGCGTGGCGTTGCTGTTTTGCCGGCCGGAATGTCGCAAGAGAGATTCGACTGGCTCGACAAATGGGTGAGCGACCCAAGCGACATTGTGCGCACTCCGGGAACCGAGAGCAACGTCAAAGAAATTTATGACGCATGCAACGAGATGGAACTTGACCCGAAGAATTTTGTTTTCAACCAATTCTGTGAGTTCGGCAATCATGCTGGCCACTACGAAGTTACGGGTCGAGCGCTATCAAGTGTTTTTGAATTTGTAAACAAAAGTGTTGGCGGCAAGTTGCGCTTGGCTGCATTCACTTCGGCCACTGGCTCGGCAGGCACGATTGGTGCTGGCGACCGTCTCAAAGATGACTACGGAACAAAAATTGTCGCCGTTGAAGCTCTTGAATGCCCGACGATGTTGGAGAACGGCTTTGGCGAACACAACATTCAAGGAATCGGCGACAAGCACATACCTTTAATTCATAACGTGATGAACACCGACGTTGTTGTCGGCGTCTCAGACCGAGCGACAGACGAGTTGGACGTGATGTTCAACACTGACGCAGGTTGTCGATACTTGGCCGAGCGTAAAGGTGTGCCCGTGGAAATCGTCGAGACATTGAAGCATTTTGGTTTCTCGGCGATTTGCAACGTGATTGCGGCGATCAAGACGGCGAAACTGCTCGGACTGGGTGAGAACGATGCCTTGATCACGATTGCAACGGACGGCGCCGATTTGTATCCAAGTGAGCGCGTAAAAACTATGACGCGACGCTTTAACGATTCATTCGGTGAGATGGACGCGGCAGAAGTTTTTGCTGAGCACCTTGGCATGGTTGGCACAGATGCGATGATTGATTGCACCGAGCGCGACCGCACCCGAATTTTTAATCTCGGTTACTACACATGGGTTGAACAACAGGGAACACCATTGGCCGTGTTTGAAGCCCGCAGGTCGCAGTCGTTTTGGCGCGACTTGCGAAAGTATTTGCCCGTGTGGGACGAACTCATCGGCGAGTTCAACCGTAGAGTCGCCGCTAAAAAATAGCCAAGATGCAGCCAGCACCAGTTGTAACTGGTTGGCGTTGCTCAGCCTGTGGAACGCGAGTCGCGATCAGCGAGATATTTTCTTGGCGTTGTCCGAACTCGAGTGACTTAGATCGGCATCATGTTCTTGAATTAGAAAATTCAATTGCGCCGCTGCGCAGCAATGGTGACACGAATCCTTATGTTGGGTTTCAGCGTTATTTGGCTTGGGATGCATTCGCTGCGACTCTCGGACTTGATTTCGACGCCCGAACAAAAATAATTCGCGAACTTGACGACGCAGTTTCGGTTGTTGCCGGCACCGGTTTTCGCACAACGCCGTTTGCGCGACACGATGCACTGAGCGATGAACTGGGATTTAGTCAACAAGGCGGTGTGTGGATAAAAGACGAGACGCATAATGTTGCCGGCTCGCAAAAAGCCCGACATCTGTTCAGTGAACTGCTGCACTTAATTGCCGTCGAAAAAGTCGGACGTGCACCGTGGAAGAACCCGAATGAACGACCAGCACTGGCGATTGCATCATGTGGCAACGCGGCGATTGCGGCGAGCACTCTTGCTCGTGCAGTGAATTGGCCGATTCAAGTTTTTGTTCCACAAAGCGCAGACGAAGCGACGCTTAAAATTTTAAGTTCGTTGCAGGCGAATGCTGTGTTGTGTCAACGTATCGCGACAGACCCCGCGGGGGACCCTTGCGTGTTTCGTTTTCGTGAAGCAATCGCTGCTGGCTCAATTCCGTTTGGAGTGCAAGGCCCCGAGAACGCATGGTGTCTAGATGGTGGTCGCACGATTGGTTGGGAGATGGCGGTGGTTGCCGAAAATTTGCCAGGCTCGTTGATGAGTCGAATGTTTGTGCAGGCTGGTGGCGGTGCATTTGTCGCGTGTGCTGCCGCAGGGTTTTTTGCTGGTGCCACAAAACCAAAAGTGCATGCCGTGCAAACACAGGGCTGTGCTCCGCTTGCTCGGGCTTTCAAGATTGCCCAGAGTTCGGGTGGGGCACGTAATGCCGGGGATCGTTGGACGCAATGTATGTGGCCTTGGGAGAGCACACCGGTTTCACTTGCCGACGGAATTTTGGACGACGAAACTTACGACTGGATCGGTGCGTGCAACGCAATGGCCGATAGCGACGGGTATCCAGTTGTGGCAACCGAAGCGCAAGTGCACGAAAGTTATGCGCTTGCACATCGTGTGACAAATATTGATGTCAGCCCGACTGGTGCCGCAGGTCTCGCGGGGCTGTTGGCGATTCGCCAAGAAATTGCCGATGATGAGCGTGTGATTGTTATTTTCAGTGGCGTCCGTCGGCAATAGTTGACAACGCACTAGCCTGCAAGGCATGTCAAATATTCTTCCAGTAGCCCTTGAAGGCGGTTTCGACTCGCGTAGCGATATTTTTGTGCGGTTGCTCAAGAGTCGTGTTGTAATGCTCGGCACCGATGTCAACGATGACATTGCAAACCAAGTTTGTGCCCAGTTGTTGTTTCTTGAAGGCGAAGATCCAAAGGCAGATATCTGGCTATATATAAATAGTCCTGGCGGTTCTGTCACCGCTGGAATGGCGATCTACGACACGATGCAATTTGTGTCTTGCGATGTTGCAACTGTCTGTTTGGGTTTGGCGGCTTCAATGGGTCAGTTTTTGTTGACTGCAGGAGCAGCGGGCAAGCGATATTCACTACCGAACGCACGCATCATGATGCACCAACCACTCGCTGGTTTGCGTGGTCAAGCCTCAGATATCGCGATTCAAGCCGAGCAACTTGCCTACACCAAGTTGAGCATGGCCAAACTTACGGCGCATCACTCGGGACGCAAGCTCGAAGAAATTCAAGCCGACTCTGAGCGCGATCGCTGGTTCACAGCCGAGCAAGCCCGTGATTACGGTTTGGCTGACAAAGTAATTGTCAAGCGCGGAGAAATTCGCTAAAACTTTTTCTGGCTTGCGAGCCAGAGTTGTGTTTTAATTTTTAACCGCTTGGCCCGACGTTGAGTCCAGTCGAGATATCTACAGCACACGTTTCAAGAATCCACTTTGCGGCGGCATCGGCAGCTTTTTTTGTTGAATACGACATGTCGACAACGGCTTGCACGCTTTCGGAATCTGTCGCGTTCATGCGCGAAGCGAGAGTGAGAAGTTCGGTTAGCGACTTCCAGTCGGCTTCAATCGCCAGAGGTGCAACTTTGCCGAGCCGTTTGTATCGATCCAGCATCGACGAAACTTCGGCCTGTGTTGCACTGGGCTGGGTGATGCCCGGAAGTTCTTTTGCCAGCTGACGACAAAAGTTTGTCGCCGTTCGCGGGGTCTCAGAGCATGAAACTGTGAAAAGTGCGAGAACGCTGACCGTCGCAGCGGTTCTGAAAGCGCGTCTTGTGCGCTGAGCCGAGTTGCTGGTGTGCCGTACACATTGGCCGAACCATCTAGTCAGAGAAATTTGATCAAAAGCCATCGCGCTCAAGTATCTCAGGTTGGTTAATCAATTTGGCGTCATGTTGATTGTCGGCAAATAAAAACGTCAGCTACGGACAACTACCAAAGGAAAACAAAAGTGTTTGCATCAGTTCGGTCTGCGACATTGCTGGGTGTGCGTGGTTCGCGCGTAGATGTCGAAGTTCACGCAGGCATCGGGTTGCCAGGCTTCACAGTGGTCGGTCAACCTGATGAAGTTTGTCGTGAGAGCCGCGATCGTGTGCGAGCGGCACTTTTGTCGTGCGGTCTGCCGTGGCCAACGCGAAGAGTAACGGTGAATCTTGCACCAACTGGTGATCGAAAGTCTGGTGCATGTTTAGATTTGGCGATCGCCATTGGGCTGCTTGCAGCACAAGAAGTAGTTGCTATTGATGCACTTGCAAATTTTGCGTTTGTCGCCGAGTTAGGCCTAGACGGTTCGTTGCGACCCGTGCGTGGGGCAACACCATTGGTATTGGCGCTCACTGATCGCATGGCAGTTGTTGCACCCGAAAACCTGGCTGAGGCCAGTGCTGCAACGCCTGCTCAGGTTTACAGTGCAAAAAATTTGCGCGACGTAGTTGAGTGTTTATCTAGGCGTGCCGATTGGCAATGCTCGAAAAGTTTTGATCTAAATTCGGGTGAGTCAACAAGTTTGAATCGTGATGTCGGCGCAGATGCGACTGCGCTAAACAGTCGTGACTTGGCCGATGTGCAAGGTCAACCAGTCGCGCGGCGCGCACTTGAGATTGCCGCGGCGGGCGCGCACCATTTGTTGTTGGTTGGTCCGCCTGGTGCAGGCAAAACAATGTTGGCTGAGCGACTTGTGGGTTTATTGCCGCCACTAACCGATGATGAGGCGATTTCGACAACGATGGTGCATTCGTCGGTGCAACTCGAGTCACCAAACGCCGGACTTATTCGACGTGCGCCGTATCGCGCGCCACATCACTCGTCGTCGATGGTGTCGATGGTTGGCGGTGGCACAGCGTTGATGCGACCTGGTGAAATTTCTTTGGCAAGCAATGGTGTGTTGTTTTTAGATGAGTTAGGCGAGTTTGCACCGTCAGTTTTAGATGCGTTGCGTCAGCCACTTGAACAAGGCATTGTGCGGCTGGCGCGAGCCAGAACAAGTGTGGTGATGCCAGCAAAATTTTTATTGGTGGCGGCAACTAACCCTTGTCCATGTGGCGAGGGAACGCCAGGTGTTTGCACATGCGACGACGCGGCACGTGCCAGATACTTGCGAAGGTTTTCTGGTCCACTGCTCGATCGATTTGATTTGCGCGTGGCGGTGTCGCGCCCAAACACGAACGAACTACTCAGCCCTGAACGTGGCGAGTCAACAAGCGAGGTTGCCAAGCGAGTGGCGAACGCGCGACAGATTGCATTTGCCAGATTCAAGTGCGCCAACTCGGCGTTGACCCGCGAGCAACTAGATGCAGTCGCACCGTTGTCAAAAAAAGCCGAGCAACGTTTGCGTCGAGAGCTAGAAGCTGGTCATCTGACTGGTCGGGGATATCACCGCGTGCGGCGGGTGGCGCGCACGGTTGCTGATTTGAACGGTGCGCCCGAAGTTGTAGATGATGCACACTTAAATTTGGCGCTGATGATGCGAGTTGACTTGGCGTCGGGTCTGCGCTCGCGTGAACTTGTTTTCTAGCCATGAGTTCAATTTTGAGCAATGAGCAATTAGCCGCTGCATCGCTGTCGGCTTTGCCAAAAATCGGACCAAAGAGACTGACGACAATCTTGAAGTATCACGATCCACAAACGGCGTGGGCAGTCGTGCAAGGTCGGGCCAAGCCACACGTTGTTGTCGCAGCTTTGATGCAAGAAAATGGGCTGGGTCAAATGTGGCGGGCGAATGCAACCCTGAGTTTGCAACAACAAATTTTGGGGCGGTGTAAAAAAGCGAGCATTCATGTCGCTCTAATCAGTGAAGAGAATTATCCGCGATGTTTGAAGAACGACATATCGCCACCTGCCGTGCTGTTTTATCAAGGAGATTTGCAGGCTCTGGCGACTAGGCGCGTGGGCATGATTGGCACTCGAAGCGCAACAGCATCGGGTCGTTATATGACTTCACACTTGGCATTTGAGTTGGCGATGAATGGTGTTTGTGTGATTTCGGGTTTAGCGCGGGGGATAGATGCTTGGGCTCATCATGGAGTGTTGCGCGCACGCGAAAAGAAATCAGCGTCAGCGATTGCAGCTGCGCCGGTGGGCGTCGTTGCGTCGGGTCTTGACTATGTTTATCCAAAAGAGCACGCAGACTTGTGGCGAAACGTTGCCCAAGCTGGTGCGCTGGTCAGCGAATCACCACCAGGTGCGCCACCCGAGGCGTTTCGATTTCCGTTGCGCAACAGAATTTTGGCAGCGCTGAGTGAAGTATTGGTTGTTGTTGAAAGCAAAGATCGGGGTGGGTCGATGATCACAGTCGACGAAGCGCAAAAGCGCGACATCACTGTGCTGGCTGTGCCTGGGTCGCCACGAAATATTGCTTCAGCGGGCACAAATATGTTGGTGCAACAAGGTTGTTTGCCAGTTGTAAACGTCGACGACATTTTGGTGGCGCTCGGTCTAGATAATCGCAGGGCCAACGACAATTCATTTGATCCGCGTCCAAGACTTGCTGAGAGTGACGCACATGTTGTGGCAATGATGGTTGGTGCGCCGTTCACGTTAGATGAGTTCGTCATGCGCACTGGGGTGCCGTTATTAGAGGCTGCTATTTGTCTTGGTCGGCTAGAGGCACTTGGTTGGGTGATCAATAACTCTGGCTGGTGGGAAGTGATTGAATTCGGGCAGCGATACAGCTAAAGAGATACCGTTATGACTGCTATGGCGGCGGGGTGGAATATCGACGACTTCATTGGGTCGATGACGGCTGCCTCACCACACACGACGAGTGCATATGCGAGCGACGTAAAGCAGTTTGCAGACTGGGTAGCGCGCCAAAAAATTAACTCGCCAAAAAATGTGACTCGCGAGGTTGTGCGACAGTATCTGAGCTTCTTAACGACTAACCGTCAAGCGAAGCGAAGCGTGACACGAAAATTAGCAGCGATACGAAGGTACTTTGCGTGGCTCGTGCGCAATAAAACCATTAAGGCTGATCCGACAACTGGTGTGCGCACGCCGTCTGGCACAGGTCGATTGCCAAAAGTTTTAACCAAAGAGCAGTTGAATGCGTTGTTGACATGTAACGACCCCGAGGTGCCAGAGTGGAAGTCGACACGCGACACGGCAGTAATTGAACTGCTTTATGGCAGTGGGCTTCGTGTCAGCGAACTGTGTTCGCTGGATATCGACAGCATCGACGCGCGAAACAACACGGTCATTGTTATGGGCAAGGGCTCTAAAGAGCGACGCATACCCGTAAGTGAGCCAAGCATTGGTGCAGTCAAGATTTGGTTGAAATGTCGCAGTGAAGTGACTGAAAAAAAGAGTGAAGCAGTGGCGTTGTTCTTGAACGCGCGAGGCGGTCGTCTTGCTCCTCGCGATGTGCGAAGAATCATTGATGAGCGTGCGCTGACGCCGACTCATCCGCATGCTTTGCGCCATACTTTTGCCACACATTTATTAGATAACGGCGCCGACTTGCGGGCAGTGCAAGAGTTGCTCGGCCATTCGGATGTCGCAACAACTCAGCGATACACCCAAGTCAGCAAAGAGCGTCTCAAATCTGCGTATGGCGCATCGCACCCCCGAGCATGAACGCACTGCCTGTTCGTCTGACGATTGATCAAGCATGGGAGAAGTGGCACGGCAACAAAGACCCTCTCGCTCGCGAGTGGCTGGTCGTTCACTACGCATCGCTTGTCAAGTTTGTCGCGGGTCGACTCGCGGCTGGTTTGCCCAAGCGTGTCGAAATTGGTGACTTAGTTAGTTCGGGTGTGTTTGGTTTGATGAACGCGATCGATCGGTTTGACCCGGCATTGGGTTTCAAGTTTGAGACTTATGCGATACCGAGAATTAGGGGCGCAATTTTGGATAGTTTGCGATCGCTCGATTGGGTTCCGCGCAGTGTTCGATCTAAGGCTCGAACAGTTGAGAACGCAATTTCAGATCTCGAGCACGAATTAAAACGCGCACCAACCGATGAAGAATTAGCGGCAAAATTAAAAATCAATAGCGGTGACCTCGAAAAGTGGTTGACAGAGATCGCCTCAAGTGCGGTTGGTCCGTTAGATCATGTGGTTGCCGACAACACGCCTGCGTCTACACATGGCGGTGCTTCATATGTGCCGAGTCCTGACGCAGTTGTTGAAGCGACCGAACTGCGCAAGATCATGCGCAGTGAAATAAAGCGACTTCCTGAACGCGAAAGAACGGTGTTGGTTTTGTACTACGAAGAAAATTTGACACTCGGCGAAATCGGTGAAGTGCTTGGTGTTACTGAAAGTCGTGTATCGCAGATTCACACCAAAGCGGTGTTGCAACTTCGCTCACGACTCGCTGCCGCTGACGTCGCTTAATTAGTCGTGCTTGCTGGGCTAATTGCAACTATTTTTTTGGCTGCGCCAAATTTCTCGTCGTGTCAATTTCGAAACCCTGTTCAAGACATGAGCAGCGTTGTCGTGATCGATCAATTTCGCGCACCAAAGTGTGAGCAATGTGCAGGTAACCGGGGCATCGAGTTGCAACTTGAGAGCGCTCAACCAATTTTGGCGGCGACCGACGGTGTGATCAGTTACTCGGGCGAGGTTGGTCGAATCAAATATTTAGTTTTATTAACACGTGACAAGAAGAAAATTACCTATGGCAGAATCGCCGAAACTAAATTGCGGGCCGGCGATGTGGTCTATGCGGGGCAGCAGATCGCGATGTCTGGGCTGAGGCTTTATTTTGGCGTGCGCGAATCAGGCAATGGTGCAACACGTGACGGCGCACAATACGTTGATCCGATGCCGTATTTGGCAGGGTTCACGAAGTCACGAAACCTGGCCGTTCTGGTGAGTGGGTCGGCCATGGATCAAGGCAAGAATTCGGCTAATCACCAGTGCTGATTTGAGCTTCTGACGGTTAGGATTTCGGGGCTAGTTGAAGTAATTGAAATTCATATCCCACTATTAAATTGCACGACTTTCATCCTGTGGTCGCTTCGGCGCCGAGGGTTGTGCACTCAAACCACAGAAAGGCAATTAGTTATGGCAATTATCAGCATGCGTCAGATGCTTGAGGCTGGAGTTCACTTCGGTCATCGCACAGCCCGTTGGGACCCGCGAATGCAGCGCTTCATTTATGGAGAGCGCAACGGCATTTACATCATCGATCTTGAACAGACTCTTGTTCGAATCGAAGAGGCTTACCGCTTCGTGCGCGACCTTGTAGCCAATGGTGGCAACATTTTGTTCGTCGGAACAAAGAAGCAAGCACAAGATCCAGTTCGACTTTTTGCTCAACATTGTGGCATGCCCTATGTCAACGAGCGTTGGTTGGGTGGAATGTTGACAAACTTCGACACGATTTCAAAGCGTGTCAGCAAAATGCAAGAGTACGAGCGCCTTCGTGAGACAGGCGAGTTTGAACTCATGCCAAAGAAAGAAGCATTGTTGATTAGTCGCGAACTCGAGAAGTTGCAACGCAACTTGTCGGGCATCAGCTCGATGGGTCGTCGTCCGAATGCAATTTTCGTACTTGACACTCTCAAAGAGCACATCGCGGTTACCGAAGCTCGCAAACTTGGCATCCCAGTAATTGCTGTGGTCGACACAAATGTGAACCCAGACATTATTGATTACCCAATTCCGGGCAATGATGACGCGATTCGTGCGAACGAATTGATGGCACGAGTAATCGCCGAAGCAGTAATTGAAGGTCGCTACATCGCAGAGAAAATGACTCCGCGTGCTGCACCAACAACAACTGGCACAACAGTGCCGCCTGCACCGGTTAACACTCGCACACCTGCTGAACAAGCAATTTTCGAATCACAGCAAGAAGCCGCAAAGGCTCAAGCAGTAGCAGCGATGGCTAAGCGCGACGCAAAAGTTGCACCAGCAGCCGAGACAAAACCAGAGACGAAATAGGCAGAACTGATCACGATGGCATTTTCAGCAAAAGAAGTACAAGTTCTGCGTCAGGCAACTGGCGCCGGAATGATGGATTGCAAAAAAGCACTTGAAGAAGCAAACGGTGATTTAGAGGCTGCCAAATTGTGGCTTCGCGAAAAAGGTTTGTCGGCGAGTGCGAAGCGTGATGATCGTGACAACGCTCAAGGCGTTGTTGCTCTCTTGGTAAAGGGCAACGTTGGCGCAATGGTCAAACTCAAATGTGAGACTGACTTCGTAGCCAGCAGCGACGGCTTCAAAGCCGAAGCAGATGCACTTGTTGCATTGGTGCTCGAAAAAGGCGAGGCGTCAATTGCCGAGCGAGCCACCAAACTTGAAGACCTGAAGATTTTGCTTAAAGAAAAAATTGAGATCGGTGATGTTGTTCGTCTCGAAGGTGTGGCTGGCTGCACAATCGGTTCGTACTCGCACCTTCAAGGTGGTCGCGGAATCAACGGTGTGCTTGTTGAAATGAATGGCGCGAACGAAGAGTTGGCGCATGATGTTGCTGTGCACATCGCATTTGCTCGACCAAAATATTTGACCAAGGCCGATGTGCCAGAGTCGGTTGTCGCCGCCGAGCGCGCAACACTTGAAGTCGTTACACGTAACGAAGGCAAACCTGAACAAGCGATTGCCAAGATTGTTGACGGTCGAGTGACCGGTTTCTTCAAAGATGTGTGTCTGCTTGAACAGCCATACGCCAAGGATGACAAGCAGTCTGTGGCATCAGTGATTGGCGCAGCCAAAATTATTCGCTTTGCGCAGGTTGAAATAGGCTAGAGCCATGGCTGGTGCGACGTCCGCGAATCCTCGTTGGAAGCGGGTGGTTTTAAAATTATCGGGTGAGGCGCTTGCCGAACCGAGTGGTTTTGGTCTTGACTCAGATGTATTGCACCAGATTGCAACTGAGTTGCATGAAACGCGTCGCGACCTAGATGTTGATATCGCCGTAGTTGTCGGCGGGGGTAACTTTTGGCGCGGACTCAAAGGTGCGGGTCAAGGCATGGACCAGGCTCAAGCCGACTACATGGGAATGATCGCAACCGTGATGAACGCCTTGGCGTTGCAAGACGCATTTGAGCGCGTGGGTCAGTTTTCGCGGGTGATGACCGCAGTAGAGATGCCGAAAGTTGCCGAGCCATACATTCGTCGTCGCGCCGAACGTCATCTTGAAAAAGGTCGCATCGTGATTTTGGCTGGTGGCACGGGCAACCCGTTCTTTACGACCGACACGGCGGCAGCATTGCGCGCCGCAGAAATTTCGGCCCAAGCAATTTTGAAAGGTACGCACTCGGGTGTTGACGGTGTTTATACGGCAGATCCGAAGAAAGATAAAACGGCGACCCGGTTTGACGAGATCAGTTATTTAGATGTGATCAGCAAGGGTCTTAAAGTTATGGACTCAACCGCGATTACTTTCTGTATGGACAACAAATTGCCGATCGTTGTTTTTAATCTTCTAGAAAAAGGAAACGTACGAAAAATTCTTGAGGGCCAAAAGATCGGGACGCTCGTCGGGTGATTGAAGAAACACTGCTAGACGCAATGGAGAAGATGGGCAAAGCCGTAGAGCATGTCCAAGCACAGTTTCTCGGCGTACGAACTGGTCGTGCCAACGCGTCACTAGTTGAAAGATTGCAGGTCGAGTACTACGGCGCATACGTGCCGTTGCAGCAACTCGCATCGTTTCAAGTTCCAGAAGCCAGAATGTTGGTTGTAAAGCCGCATGATCGTGGCTCAATCGCCGCAATTGAGCGCGCATTGCAGTCGAGCGACCTCGGACTTTCGCCGAGCAACGACGGCGTCGTGATTCGATTGAATTTTCCTGCTTTGACCGAAGAGCGACGCAAAGAGTTTGTGAAAGTTGTGAAAAATATGGCTGAAGAAGGTCGCGTTACCGTGAGAAGCATTCGTCGTGACGCAAGAAAAGTTTTGGAGACTGCGCAAAAAGATGGAGATATTTCTCAAGATGATCTTGACCGTGCAGAAAAAGAACTCGAACAAATGACCCAGTCAACGGTTGAGGCTGTTGACAAGGCGTTTGGGCGCAAAGAGCAAGAACTATTGGAAGTGTAAAGTTAGAGCAGCGAATTTTTAGAGGGGAATAAACAAAATGACCGACGACACCAACAATGAAAATAGCGACGACACGACAAATTCGACTGATCGCACCGGCAACGATGCCACTGTTGACTTTGGTGACGAGTTTGGCGTCGTAAAGTTTGCCGACGACGACGACAGTGCGCCAGCGATTTCGTTTCCTGAAAATCAAACCGATCAACTGCCGCATTGGACAGAGCCACCAACCGGTGAATTGCCAAAATTTGTAACAGCAAGTGAAGACACCATTTCGCCTACACCGAGTGCGGGCACGGAGCGACCACGCGTGAATTTGACCGGCTCAACGCGACGAGTTGAGCCAGCATCGGCGCCACCGCCAGTGGCTAGACCAGCGCGCGAGGGCAGAGTTTCAATCGGTTCAGATCCAACTGATGAAAGAAATCGACCAAGTTCTTCGGGTGGTCTTCCGCGTCGTGATCCGACTGGTGGAACGAGCCGCGATATAACTGGAAGTTCCCAGACAGAACGCCCAACACAGGTGCGTCGTTCACGCCCAAATGATCGAAGCGATTCGGGCACTGGTCCACGACCAAGGCCACGCGTGGCTGCTCCGCGATCTGGTTCGGGCGCGAAGATGCCATCTTCAATTGCTCGTGACTTGCCGACAGCGACAGCAGTAGCTGCGTTGTTGGCCGCTGTTTTCATCGCAGCAATTTTGGTGGGACCGGTAGCCGTGATGATTCTGTTGTTGTTGGTGTTGGGTCTTGCTGCAGTTGAATTTTTCACGCAGACGTCTTCAACTGGTTATCAACCAGCGATGATCGTCGGTGTCGTGGGATGTGTGGCCGCACCTTTGGCTGCTTATTGGATTGGTGACGCCGCGCTACCGCTCGTGTTCGTGTTTGCATTTGTTGCCGGATCTGTCAGTTTCATCGGTACAGGTTCGGTCGAGAGTGGGCCGGTGCCAAACCTTGGTTTAACTTTGCTTGGTCTCGTGTGGGTTGGGCTTTTTGGTTCGTATGGTGCATTAATTTTGCGTCTGTCAAACTCGGGACCAGGTTTTGAAAACATCGGAACCGACACTTTGTTTATTCTCGTTGTCGGCATCATTGCCAATGACACGGCGGCCTACTTTGTTGGTGCGGCAACTGGCAAGACTCCGCTTCGTGCTTGGATCAGCCCATCGAAAACAATGGAAGGTTTCGTTGGTGGCGCAATCGGCACATTTGTTGCGGTGACACTCGTTGGCGTTCAAAGCGGCACTTGGCAGAACTTTGGTGAGTGGATGATCATTGCGCTCGTAATTTCAATTGTCGGACCGCTTGGCGATTTGACCGAGTCAATGTTCAAACGCAATTTAGACATCAAAGACTTTGGAACTGTCCTTCGTGGGCACGGTGGAGCGCTTGATCGCTTCGACAGCATGTTGTTCACTTTGCCATTCATCTACTACATCACGTTGGTGCTCACTCCCTGGGCTAACTGAGTCGTGGCACGTGTTGCGATTGCCGGTTCAACCGGGTCAATCGGTAAACAAACTCTCGATGTAATTCGCTCGGCTCGCGAGGGCGAGCACCAGGTGGTTGCCCTAAGTGTGAACTCTTCGGTAGATGAGGTTGTTGCGCAGGCACGAATGTTTAAACCGGCAATTGTTGTCGTGTCTGACAAAGAAGCGCGAGAAAAGGTTGCGCGTGAACTAAAAACCACTGACCCAAAAATTGAAGTTGTCGCAGAGCCCGAGCAGATGAGCGTGATTGCCGATGTCGTCGTGAATGGCGTGGTGGGTTTTGCTGGGTTGAGTGTGACGATGGCTGCGCTCAAAAACGGCAAGCGGCTCGCACTTGCCAATAAAGAAAGTCTCATTGCAGCCGGACCAATAGTTGCGCCGTTGAGGAAGATCGCCGGCGCAGAGATAATCCCAGTCGATAGTGAACACTGCGCGATACATCAGTGCATGCGTAGTTCGCAGAATCAGTCTCGCGATGTACAACGTCTGCTCTTGACGGCAAGCGGTGGGCCCTTCAGAGGAAAGAATCTAGAGTCGCTAAAAAATGTTTCGGTAAAAGAAGCTTTGGCACACCCAACTTGGTCGATGGGTCCGAAGATCACAATTGATTCTTCAACATTGATGAACAAAGGTCTCGAAGTGATCGAAGCGCACGAGTTGTTTGGTGTTGGCTACGACTCGATTGATGTAGTTGTTCACCCGCAATCGATTGTTCATTCGATGGTTGAGTTTCGTGACGGGGCAACAATCGCGCAATTGTCGATGCCTGACATGAAGTTGCCGATTGCATATGCCCTTGAGTACCCGAATCGGAGCACGTCAAGTTTTGGGGCGATTGACTGGACGACTTTGTCGCGACTTGATTTTGAAAAACCTGACCGTGACACATTTCGCTGCTTAGATCTCGCGTATCAGGCGGGTCGAATTGGTGGCTCTGCGCCTGCATGGTTGAGCGCAGCCAACGAGGTGGCTGTCGAAAGTTTTCTTGCTGGAGGCGTGAAATGGTCGCAGATTTCCAGCATCATTGAAGCAACCTTGCAACACCATGATGGTCAAATACCGATGAGCGTCGAAGATATTTTGGAAGCCGATCGATTGGCGCGAGATTGGGCCCGAAAGGAGATACGAGTTTGAGTTCGTTCTATACGAAGTTTCGCGATGAGATCGCTGCTGGTGGTGCAACCGACAATCAGAGCGAACAAAAAAACAATTCTGCTACGACGTTTGTAACTTCGGCTGTTGTCTTGGGTCTGTTGGCGTGGCTAGGTGTGAAGAACCCGTGGTCGCTTGTGTTCGTTGCCGGTCTGATCGTTTCGGTTTTCTTGCATGAAGTCGGGCACTTTGTTACAGCCCGCCGAAGCGGAATGAAAGTGACGCAGTTTTATATGGGTATGGGCCCGCGGGTGTTTAGTTTTCAGCGGGGTGAAGTCGAGTTTGGTTTGCGTGCTCTGCCAGTTGGTGCCTTTGTGCGAATTGTTGGCATGAATAATTTGGATGAGTGCGACCCTCAAGACGAGCCCCGCACCTATCGCCAGCAGTCATACCCCAAGAGAATGTTGGTGATTACTGCCGGCAGCTTGATGCATCTGTTGATTGCAATTGTTTTGTTCGTGGGCATCTATGCAACAGCTGGTCGTTACGGCGATACGGGCGAGTTGTTTATTTATGGTGCACCCGCCGCAGATTCACCGGCCGAGAAAATCGGTTTGCGTGAAGGCGATCAGATCTTGGCTGTTGATAATCAAGAGATCAGTTCACGTCGCGAATTGATAGTTGCAATCGTGGCAAACAAACCAGGTGACACTGTTTCAGTTCAGTATTTGCGAGATGGCCAAAGCCAAATCGAACAAGTGGTGCTTGCGGCGAATCCGGCAAATCCGCAAGTTGCTTTTTTAGGTGTGGCGTCTGATTCGTATCGTTATGTGCGTCAAAATGTCTTTAACTCAGTGCGATTTGGGCTCGTCGATGTTGCCCGAACAGCGCGAGATTCTGTAGGTGGGCTGTTTGTTGTTTTAAATCCGAAAAATATTTTCTCAAATGTCGTCGCCGACGAGCCCGACATGATGACACGACCGACAACGGTTGTTGGGGCAAGCCAAGTTGGTGGCGAAATCGGTCGTAGCGACGGTCTAAAGGGCGTGCTAATTCTCTTGGCCAGCGTCAATATTTTTGTCGGTGTCTTCAATTTGGTGCCGTTGTTGCCGTTTGATGGTGGTCATGCAGCAATTGCAACGTATGAACGCCTGCGCTCTCGGCGCGGCAAGGTTTATCGTGCAGATGTTGGCAAGATGATCCCCGTGGCGACAACGGTTGTAGTTTTGCTCGTAATGTTGATGTTTGCTGGTCTCTATCTAGATATAACAAGTCCGCTGGGCTAGCAATTCTGAGATTCGAGAAAACTCGTGACTAAAAATACTTTGCAAAATTATCAGCGCAGACAGACTCGCCAGATTCAAGTTGGCAAAGTTGCAGTTGGCGGAGACGCGCCGATCAGCGTGCAGTCGATGACGATCACCAAAACTGCCGATGTTGACGCAACTTTGCAGCAAATCTATGCACTTGCTGCTGCCGGTTGCGACATTGTGCGATGCACATGCAACGATGCGGCGGCGGCTGAAGGTTTGGCGAAAATCGTGCCACGTTCACCCGTGCCAATCATTGCTGACATTCATCATCAATATCGCATGGCGTTGGCGGCTCTTGAAGCAGGCGTACAAGGTTTGCGTCTTAATCCAGGAAACATTCGCAAACCCGAACACATCAAAGCAGTTGCGTCAGAGGCGCGAGATCGCGGTGTGTCAATTCGAATCGGAGTAAACGGTGGCTCGCTAGATTCGGCACTCTATGAAAAACATGGTGGTTTGACAGCCCAGGCAATGGTTGAGTCGGCCCAACAAGAGTTGCGATATTTCGAAGAAGTTGGGTTTGATCTTGTCAAGATTTCAGTGAAAGCCTCGAACGTGCCATTGATGGTTGAGGCGTATCGAATGCTCAGCGAAGTTACTGACTTTCCGTTGCATCTCGGTGTGACTGAAGCGGGGCCATTGCCGGGTGGTCTGGTCAAAGCCACCGCTGGTATCGCCACGTTGTTGCTTGAGGGCATCGGCGACACTATTCGTTACAGCCTCACGGCAGACCCGATCGAAGAGGCGCGAGCAGGTCGTCAATTGCTTGAAGCGCTCGGTCTGCGCGAGCGCAAAAACGTAGATCTAATTGCGTGCCCGAGTTGTGGGCGAGCCGAAGTAGACGTAATCGATATCGCTCAGCGAGCGCAAGCAGCATTTGCTGACAAAAAGTTGCCACTGCAGATTGCAGTAATGGGCTGTGTTGTGAACGGCCCCGGTGAAGCGCGTGAAGCCGATTTGGGTATTGCTGCAGGCAACAAACGCGGTCATTTGTTTGTCAAGGGACGCAATGTCGCAGTTGTACCCGAGAGCGAAATGGTTGAAGCGCTAGTTGAGTGGGCAACTTTCATTCATGAGCACGGCACCGATGCGGCGATCAAGCGTGTTGATACCGAATTGGCCGAGCGCGAAGCTGCAAAAGACAGAAATGCAGCACTGGCTGAAAAAGGCGATGACGCAAATCATGACCACGAGCGAATAGTCGAGATTCGACGCACGGTCTCAGAAAAGTAAGTCGCGCCAACTAGCTGTTGGCGAATAAGTCACCGTGGCTTTTTTGTAGAGTCGTCGGCAGACGCAACAACTGACGTTTCGTAACTGGCGGAATTCGTTTTCGCACTGCTAACGACTGGGGCATTTGGGCGACTAAACCGAATGTTGCGCAACGCTGAATTGCGCGCTCGATTGACCCCGAGCCATGGCGAAAGGCGAGACCCAGCGCGGACGCCGTGTCGTTGAGGTCGAGGCAGTATCCGTTTGGAAAAATCTCAAGTTCGCGAGACAAATATCGCAGTACCCATGTTGCGCTCGGGCCGATTACGCCGAGCCAGTATGTCTCGACGTATTCGCCACACGCGTCAAAGCCAGTTGCATTGACAACTGGGTCGACCCATTCAGAGATAAAGATTTCGGGATTTGTAAAGTCACAGATGTTTGAAGCCATGTCTCTGTGTGTGCCAGGCTGCAAATAATTGGCGCGTGGGCAAATCTTGACAAGAACGGTAGGGTATTGATATGGCAAGTTTTCGCGAATTGCTCGCTGATGCGAAGTCAAAGATCAAAGAAGTTGACACGCAGACCGCGGCAACAAAAATTGATGCAAATCAAGCGGTGGTGCTTGACGTACGCGAACCCGATGAGTTCGAACAGGGAGCATTGTTGGGTGTCGTGCATATTCCGCGCGGCCATCTTGAGGCACAGATTGAAACCAAAATTGTTGATAAGACCTCACCAGTAATCGTTTATTGTGCGGGCGGTGTGCGCAGTGCTTTTGCCGCCAAGACGCTGCAAGAACTTGGCTACACAGATGTTCTGAGCATGGCCGGTGGGTTCGGTAAATGGAAAGACGAAGGACGCCCTTGGTCGACACCGGTTCAGTTGTCAGCCGAGCAACGCAATCGTTATCAGCGCCACGTCTTGTTGCCTGAAGTTGGAATCGAAGGCCAAGCCAAACTGTTGGCAAGCAAAGTTTTGTTGCTGGGCGCTGGCGGTTTGGGCTCACCAGCAGCGATGTATCTCGCAGCGGCCGGTGTTGGCACGATCGGAATCGTCGACATGGACGTTGTAGATGCATCAAACTTGCAGCGCCAGATTTTGCACAACCTAGATCGCGTCGGTGAGCGCAAAGTTGACTCTGCAAAAAAGACTCTGACAATGTTGAATCCCGATGTAGATGTCGTTACCTACGACACTCGTCTGAGCGCAGAAAATGTGATGCAAATAATCGACGGCTATGACGTGATCGTGGACGGAGCAGATAACTTTCCGAGCCGTTATCTGTTGAACGACGCGAGCGTAAAGTTGGGCATTCCGGTTGTACACGGTTCAATTTTCAGGTTCGAAGGCATGGTCAGCGTGTTTCACCCAATTCTTGGGCCGACATATCGCGACATGGTGCCAGAGCCACCGCCAGCAGAGCTCGCACCGAGTTGCGCCGAAGCCGGCGTGCTTGGTGTTTTGCCAGGCATAGTTGGTTCGATTCAAGCGCTTGAAGCATTGAAGTTGATTTTGAGTCTTGGAGATTCTCTGATCGGTAAAATTTTGGCGATCGACACGACCGAGATGTCATTTCGCACATTTAAGTTGCAGCGAGATCCAAAAAATGCTGTGACGTATGACAATCGCGAAAAGATTCAAGTGCGTGACCTTGAAGGTTCTTGCGCGCCGATATTGAGCAAATAGACAAATCGCAATACGAGCCATTTAGTTGCTGGTTAGTTGTACAGCCGTTTGAACTTAGCGACTTGGGTCAAAGTCGTATGATTATCTAGTGCGATTTGCCATAGTTGGGGCTGGGTTTTCTGGGGCTGTTGTGGCTCGCGAACTGGCCGAAGCCGGCCATTCGATAGTTGTATTTGACGCCCGAGATCATGTCGCGGGCAACTGCTTTACGGCTCGTCATGCAACCGGGGTAATGGTTCACACCTACGGGCCACACATTTTTCATACGCAACACGAGCACGTTTGGCAATACATAAATAAGTTTGGCGAAATGATGCCGTATCAGCATCGGGTAAAAGCGATCTCAAAACAGACGATGTACTCGTTGCCAGTGAACCTGAAAACAATCAATCAGTTCTTTGATCGCGATTTTGATGCCGATGAAGCCGAGAAATTTATTGCGAGTAAAGCCGACAACACGATTACTGATCCAGTTTCATTTGAAGACCAAGGTTTGCGCTTCGTAGGTCGCGAGTTATATGAAGCATTTTTTGCGGGTTACACGTCAAAGCAGTGGGGGGTCGATCCCAAAGAATTGCCGGCAAGCATTTTGGCGCGATTGCCCGTTCGCTTCAACGATGACGACACGTATTTCAGTCACCCTTATCAGGCGATTCCGAAAGATGGTTATACGCCAATTGTCGAAGCAATCTTGAATCATGCTGAAATTGAACTGCATTTGAGCACGCGATTTTCGCCGACAGAGTCAAAAGAATTTGGAAGCTTTGATCACATTATTTGGACAGGCCCAATTGATGCTTATTTTGGTTTTGAGTTTGGTCGTTTGGGTTATCGAACTCTCGACTTCGTGCCTGAAGTTGCAGATGGCGACTATCAAGGTCACCCCGTGGTCAACTATTGCGACACAGATGTGCCTTACACGCGCATCACCGAGCACAAACACTTTGCGCCATGGGAGTCGCACGATAAAACAATTGTCTACCGCGAGTTTTCACGGTTATGTGGCGAGGCTGATACGCCTTATTATCCGATTCGGCTTGTCAAAGAAAAAGAACAATTATTGAATTACGTGCAACGTGCGCGAGATGCCAAGGGGGTCACATTTATTGGCCGACTCGGCACCTACCGTTATCTAGACATGGATGTGACAATTCACGAAGCGCTGCTCGCATCAAAGACAATGCTTGAGTGCATTGCCAACAAACAGCCTCTCCCGAGTTTTTCAGTTGATCCGATGGCCTGAGGTGAATAGTTTTTTATTGCAGCAAATGACGCTTCCGCGCGTTGAGACGACTGAGCCGCTGTTGTATGTGCGCACAGATGGTGAAGTTCAACTTGCAGACGGTCGCGCAATTATGCGAGTCGGAGCAGAATTAAGTTTTGATACTTCATTTGGGGCTTTTGCTGCCGGTCGTTGGCGTCGCCTGAGTGTGGTCGAGAATTTGTCGGCAACGATTTTGGCAACTGGTTCTGGTCGAATCGAAATTGTCGGCGTTGAAAACGCGGGTTTAAGATTCACGGGTTTCGGCGCAAAAGAAAGAATCGTTGCTTCAACCGGCATCGCCCAAAACGGCAAGACGGTTCTCGAAGTTCCAGAGTTTGCTGCACATAAATATGGCACTTTTTTTGTTCGTGTTAGTGCTGAACAAAGTGACGTAACTGTGATGGGCGGCGAGTGGACCACAACCACGCCAGTTGCACGCGAGATCAGGCTTTCGTTGTCGATTACAACGTTCAATCGCCAAGAATATGTCAAACCCACAGTGGCAAAAGTTCTTCAGCTTGAAGACACAGTTGAAACACTGCGCGGCAAGCTGCGCGTATTGGTTGTAGACAACGCTAGAAACATTGAGTTTGACACTGCACCAAATGCACCGATCACGGTGGTGCAGAACCCGAACCTTGGCGGCGCGGGTGGGTTTGCGCGCGGGATCATCCAGTTGAGAAACGAAGGCTGGGCGACTCATATTCTGCTGATGGATGACGACATCACTCTCGAGCCAGATGCTTTGGTGCGAACATTTGCGTTGTTTAGTTTTGCCCGTGACGAAAAATTGTGCATTCATGGTGCGATGCTCAGCGAAGAACGCGCGTGGATGCAGTTCGAAGCAGGCTCAAAATATCGTTGGCGTTCGCTCTACCCGTTGCGAGCAATTGGTCGTGAAGACGACTTGCGCGAGCGAAAGTTGGCGTTGCGCGATGCCCCAGAAAAGAAGTTCGCCTACACGGCTTGGTGGTACACGGCATTTCCGGTGGCGATTACTCGTGACAACCCGCTGCCAATTTTCGTGCGCGGTGACGATGTAAGTTACGGCTTGTTGCACACAGGTAAGCACAGCGTGACGATGAACGGGGTAATTGTTTGGCACGCCGACTTTGGCTTGAAGAACAATCCGTCGTCACTGTTTTATGAGAAGCGCAATTTTGCGATAATTGACACGTTGGTGTTTGATCGTCATCACTGGTGGCATTTGGCGCGAAGATTTATTGCCTTGTGTTTTAGAAATTTATTTTCAATGCGTTACGCCAGTGTTGAATACATGATTCGCGGGGTTCGCGCATATTTACAAGGCCCAGCGGCGTTGATGGCTACCGATCATTCGGCGTTGCACGACGACTTGCGCAAAGTTGCCGAAGAAAAACCAGCACCGTTGTCGGCTGAATTGGCGGCTGTGAAGATCACCAAACCACGAATGAAGCCGATTCGTTTGATTGGTTTCGCTCTCGCAGTGCCACTTGTTGGTGGTTACATTTTGCCCAAAGCGTTGCGTCGAGACGTGCTCAAGACGGCGCCAATCGACTCGCGTGCAGTTGGGTTGGCGACTCGTTATAACCGCATTCTTTATCGCCATGATCGACTGCCAGAAGGCTTTTTGGTTGAGCGTGACTCGCGCAGATTTTTTGCTTTGTTGCGTGAAGTCTGTGTAGTCACAAAGGACATTGCTCTCAATTACAGAAGATTAAAGCGTGAATACCGTGCTGCTTACCCAGACCTCGTCAGCGACGAGTCTTGGCAAAAGAGATTTGTGACGGTTAACTAAGAACTTTGTTTATGGTGCAAGTGTTGCACTAGCAGCCAGAAGTGAGAGCCAAGTTGTGCGGTCAATTACGCCGGTTTGCTTCAAGCCAACACTCTTTTGAAAGCGCTTGACCTGCTTTGCCGTCCCAGAGCCAAAGATGCCGTCAGCTTTCATTTTTATTTTGAGCACGCGTGCAAGTGCTGTTTGAGCAGTTGCAACAGATGTATGTCGTGCATTCTGACTAAGTTTGAAACTTGCAGGGTCAATACCCAGAATGCCGAGCACCGCGGCATCGGCAACACCGTCAATTGGCAAACCATTGAGCTCTTCAATCTTGCTGATGGCAGCCGCTGTGCCCTTGCCAAAGCTTCCGTCTGTGGCGAGTTTCTGTTTTTTCTTTAAATCGAGCGCGATATTAAGTGCTTTTTGCAGAGCAGATACGGGCTCACCTTTGTTGCCAGAAGTGAGTGGTACTGCGAGAGGTAAAACACTTTCAGGATTCGGAGTGATCAAGCCTTGAGCGCGCAACGAATCGAGTTGATTGCGCAAGAACAACGTGAATTCAGCGCGCCCGGTGGTTGTTAAGTGCACATCATCAGAAAACCAACGTGATGCCGATGGGTCACTGCTTGCAGCGTTCCAGTCAAGAACAGAAACATTGGGGTTTGTTTGGGCAGCAGCAACAAGCGCGGCGTTTGAAAGAGCATAATTTTGCGACGCACGACGTGTTGAAAGATTGACAAAGATGATGCGTTGCACATTGCGCGCATTAAGCGCGTTTATGACTTGAGTTACATCGCTGGCCATCGTGTTTGGGTCGTCGTTGTATCCCAGTTGAACAATTGCCACGCTGGGGAACTGTTCGGCGCTGAGAGAATTGACTACGCCTATTGCGTCGGGTTGGCCTTTATCTGGGGTTACGCACGCTGGACCGACCATGCAACGGTTGTTGATTGCCTGAAAGTTGATTGATGGATACGCAGGGGCGACAATGGCGGCAAATTCTGGGGCGATGCTTTGGCCGATCGAGTCGCCGACGAACAGCATTGAGCCAACGACGCCTGATTCAAGTGGCGCACCAAAAACTGGCGTGGCACCGAACCATGGGGCGGGTAGTGCGAATGACGTGCGAAATGACCAACCAGAAACTTTGACCGATCCGGCTGTGCCAGAGATTGTTACATCAAGTGTGTAGCCGCCCCAGTCGCCGCCGAGGCCGTCGTTTGTAGTTGTCACTGCAGTGAGAATGCCGACCTGCGGATATTTGGCGACAATTTGTGCGGCTGAAAATGCGCGCGTCCAGACCATCAACGAACTATCTGCAGAAAGATCACCGGCATCAACAAGCGCCGGAAATGTGCCACCCGCAGTGCGGCCACCGTTAGAAGAAGAGAACTCAGTTCGCACGACGGCACCTTGCGGTGTGCGAATAATTACGCCAGTCGTCTCAGCGACAGCACGGTCGGTGTTGGCACTTTCTAAAACAGACGGTGAAGCATTGACAGAAGTTCGAAGAGCGGCGCCACCATAAACCTGACAGTCCTGGGTGTCACACGTCTTGGCAAGACCCGCGTAGCGATTTTCTGTAACTGAATATGAACGAGCGGCAACCGCTTGAGCCCGAAGAGCGTTCATGCCTGCACCGCCGGCCGCATCGCCCCATGACGCAGGTGACTCGCGCGGAACGACGCCACGCAAGTAGTCGTCAAGTTGAGCAATATTGATCGTGCGATTTTCGTTTTTTGAATTGTTCATCGCTCGCACGATTCCGCGGTAGTAGCGAACTTGATTCAGTGAAGACGATTTTGGTTCGCAGAGCCCAACTGTGTCGAGCGCCGCTGCCGCCGGATCTTGGCTGGCGTTTGTCACGAACGACGCAGTTTCGTTGAACTCACCGAGCAGGGCAAAACCTGCTGCTTCAGGCGAGTCTGACTCGTTCAAACACTTGCGCTGGTTAGAACCCCAAACTTGGTAAACCCTTTGGGCGCCTGACTTTTCGCGCGCCACCATGCTTGTAAAGCGCCGACCTTGGTCGGGGTCTTCAAGCAGGCGCATTGTGCCTGAGTCTGAGACAACACCAGTCTGTTTGGTATTCATCACGCTGAGCCAAACGGTCATCTCTTGGTTTGGTGCTTCGAGCATTGAGCGCGAGTTGCCGGTTGCTCCGCCGTAGTAAAAATCAAGGATTTGCTCCCATGACCAACCGTGCACGGTGGCCCAACCGTAAGAGCCATATTGACTGAGCCCGCGGCCGTGGCCGAATCCGCGACCGTAGATTATTACGCCGCCTGGAAGTTGACCTTCTTCAGCTGATACAGGGCGAGCAGGTGATAGACCCGCAACAAAAGTTGCCAGACCGATGAGAACGACGAAACATCGTTTAATTGGGGATATGCGCATAGAGAATTAGAACTCCCTCGCCCGCTCTATCAGTCTACTACGAGAGAGTTGCTAGTTAGGCGACGACTTCGGTTGGTGGAAGTGTGTCGCGTTGTTGCACAACAACACCAATCAACACAAATCCGATGCCAATTAAATCTGTGATGCTTGGCACTTGATTGAGAAAAATTAATCCGAAGACTGTTGCAGTCACTGGAAGCAACGCGAGCAGCACAGAAAATCGTCGCACTGGAATTCGTCGAAGTGTGAATTGATCAATGCCGTAGCCAATTGCATTTGACAAGATGCCAACAAGAACACACGTCGCCAGAATCCACGGTGTTTGAAATGCTGGGCCACTTGACGGCGCACCAAACGGAGCAATGAAAAGTGCGCCGATTAACAGACCGATGCCGAGCCCCGAAACACCGCGATCAAAGCCAGCAACTTTAGAACCGATGACTATATATAAGGCCCACATGATCGACGCCAAAAAGATGTAAACAAGCCCAAGTGGTTCATTGCCAAGTTCAAGCCCCGACAAAATCACCACCCCAATTACTGCTAAAACCAACGCCATTGCATTGCGGGTCGTGCGGGTGCGAAGTGCCGCAACGGTAATTGGTCCAATGAATTCAATTGCAACACCTTTGCCTAAATCAAGATGTTGAATCGCCAAATAGAAAAACAAATTCATCAACGCGGTCGAGATACCAAAAAGACTGACGGCTAGAAGTTGCTCGCGCGACCAACTACCACCTTTTTTGAGAGAAGGATAAGAAAATGCGATGAGCACAATTGCCGCGCCAATCACACGAAGCCAGGCGACGCTGGCCGGAGCGAGATCGTCGAATAGACGCACAGCGATAACTGCGCCACAATATTGGCCCGCCGCAGAAACGACGAACAGTGCTTCTGGCGGCGCGGTGTTCGCTATGCGAGATAGTCCGCGTGGTGCGGTGCTAGAACTCAATCGAAGAGATCTGGATCAGTGCGACAGATTTCTTCCCACAACGGTTGAAACTGCAACCAACCTGCAGCGGGGAAACCAGTTAGTTCTCGGGTGTAACTCGCCATCTCGTGCGGAATCAATTTTGGCGTGCCTGCAGCTTCGGCCATCAATTGAGCTTGACATGTTCGCTCCATCGTGATGAACCAAAATGCCGCGGCATCAACAGTGTCGCTGACCGTGAATAGCCCGTGGTTTTGATGAATGGCAGCTTTGCCTTTCGGAAACTTCGCAGCGATTTCTTGACCTGCAGAAATTTCGAGGACGACTGCTCCGCCTTGTTCGGTGATCACAGTGTGATCTTCGTAAAAGTAACACGAGTCTTGTGTGATCGGGTCAAGTTTGCGTCCTAGTGACGACCAAGACTTACCGAATGGTGAGTGAGCGTGGGCGGCAGCAATTACATCTGGACGCGCTTGGTGAATCGCCGCGTGAATACAAAACGCCGCGCGGTTTACAGGTTGAGAGCCGTAAACGACTTCTCCGTCGTGATTAACGAGCAACAAATCGCTAACACGCATGTATCGGAAACTCTTGGCGAACGGGTTCACCCAGAAGTGATCAGGAAACTCAGGGTCGCGCACTGTGATGTGGCCTGCGACGCCTTCGCCGAAACCGAGGCGACCAAAGATACGCATTGCGCCTGCGAGTTTTTCTTTGCGGTGTTGACGCTCTTGTTCAACTGTTGCAAATTTTGGTGGAGCCATTTGAGTGACTGTTTTTGCAGTCAGCTCGATGCCGTCAATTAATTTTTTCGTGGATGGTTTTTCAACGATTGCCATATTCGTAGGCTACGACAAGGCGAGCAACGCTGCGTTCACGAGCTGATCGGGAAGAAGATCAAAAGTGCCGTAAAGCTCAGCAATTGTGCCTGATTGGCCAAATTCGTCAACGCCGACCGGCACGGTTCGCGAGCCAAATACCGAACCCAACCAGGCCAGCGAGTGACTGGCCGAGTCTTGCACCGTGAGAATTGGCAGTCGTCGTTCTGGCTCAGCGAGCAAAGCGCCAAAGTGGCCGACATCTTTGGTTGTTACGCCGTGTCGTGTCGCGTTTTGTTGTGCTTCACGCCAACCGCGGTAGATGCGATCGGGAGAACAAATATCGAGCACAACTGCGTTGATTCCTTCGGCTTCGAGAAGTTTCGCAGCGGCCACTGCTTCAGGCACGATGCTGCCAGTGGCGGCGATGATTAAATCAGCCGGCTGATTGTTGGTCGGTTCGCACAATCTGTATCCACCAGCAAGAACATCGGCGCGCAATGCATCGGCGCCACGCTTTGCAAGTAAATCTTCGAACGGTGTTTGATCAATTGGCCGAGTGGAGAGTCGCAAATACATGCTGTCGCCGTGTGGTTGGCTGAGACGATCTAGGCCGTTGCAAAGAAGCCAGTCGAGGGTTCGCGCAAAACACGGTTCGGCATAAGTCATGTTTGGTAGTTCTATGCCGAGCGAAGTTGTAACTGTGCTTTGATGCGCGCCACCTTCGGGAGCAAGCGTTACGCCCGACGGAGTGCCGACCAAAATAAATCTTGCGCCGTTGTAGAGCGCGTAAATAAGTGCGTCAAGTCCGCGACAGACAAACGGATCATAGACAGTGCCGATTGGCAGCAGATGTTCGCCGTGAAGTTCGTGGCCAAGACCAAACGCGTGAAGCGCGAGAAACAAATTCATTTCGCTTAGACCAAGTTCAACGTGTCGACCTTGAGGTCCTTCATTCCATCGCAGAAGTCTGTCGTCGCCTAAATAATTTGGTTGTTCGTCAGAACTGAACACGCCAAATTTGTTGATCCATCCACCGAGGTTTGTGCTGACGCTGACATCTGGCGACATCGTGACCATTCGTTCGGCAATCGGTTTGATTGCACCCAGACCGGTTAATAGTCGCCCAAAAATTTCTTGAGTTGAAACAGGTTTTTTGCCGATTGCCAAACTGACTTCGTTTGGAATCTGTAGAACTGGGCGCTCTGGCAGTTGCTTGTTGTTGATGTCTCCACCGACGGCGCGACAAACCCTGTCTTCTTCGCTATCTTTTTCGAATTGCTCCCATTCGTTGTCGAGAGTCAGGCCGTTGCGCTTGCGCAGGTCATTAATTTGATTCTCAGAAAGTAACGCCGCGTGGTTGAGTGGGTCGCCGGCAATTGGTAAACCCCAGCCCTTGACGGTGTAGGCAAAAACAACGCTCGGTTTATCAGTGACAAGGTCGCACTCGCGATAGGCGTCGAGCAACATTTCGATGTCGTGGCCACCAAGGTTTTGTACGAGTGGCGCGAGATCATCGTCTGAAACATCGTTGATGAATGCGACAACTTCGTCTGGTGCGCCGTCAAGAAATTTTTGGCGCAGTGCTGATCCATAAACGGCGAACAAACTTTGGTATCGCTCGTTTGACATGTCATCGATGTAGTCGCGCAATGCTTCGCCACCAGGTTGGGCAAATGCAGCTTGCAACTTGTGGCCATACTTGGCTTCAATCACGTGCCAACCTGCATCGGCAAAAAAGCCTGCAAGTTTTTTAATTTTCATTCCAGGTACGACACGGTCGAGGCTTTGGCGGTTGGCGTCAACGATCCACATCACGTTGCCAAGACCCTGCAGAGACGGATCGGCGATGGCTTCCCAAATGTTGCCCTCGTCAAGTTCGGCGTCGCCAACAAGGGCAATGAAACGCGCGGTTGGTCGAGCAGTGAAGTGTGCGTCTACATATCTGCGAACCATTGACGCAAACAACGGGGCGACCGCACCAAGGCCAACTGAGCCAGTTGAAAAGTCGGCAACATCTGGATCTTTAGTGCGACTCGGATAACTCTGCAGACCACCAAGTGTGCGAAGCCGTTTTAAATACGATTTGTCGAGTTCGCCAGTTAAATATTTGATCGCGTGAAAGATTGGCGAAGCGTGCGGTTTGACGGCAACTTTGTCGTCACCATTTAGGTGACCGAACCAAAGTGAAGTCATGATGCTGACTACCGATGCACTGCTTGCCATGTGGCCACCAACTTTTACGTTGAACTCGGCATCTCTTCCGCCTGGGGCCGGGGGTATTTCACGTTCACGGTTGGCGTAGTCGACCATCCGCACAGCAAGCCACAACACGCGCTGTTGAATTCTCTCGAGCACATCGATGTCGGCGAGATTTTCGTTACCAACGGCTTTCTTGCTCATCAGTCAATTATGGCTTATCGTGAGATGTCTTGACTAAGCCACGCGAATTATCTCCCGTTGAAATGGCGGCCCCGGCAGCGCAATATGCGCACGGAGTGCACGTGCCAGCAGGTTTTGAACTTGTCGTAACTTCTGGGGTTGTGCCGACACGCAAAGACGGCAGTGTGCCGAGCACAATTGCCGAACAGGCTGGGGTTGTGTGGCAAAACATCGCGTCGATTTTGAAAGAGGGTGGCATGTCTCTTGGCGATGTCATTTCGGTCACGACTTATGTTGTTAACTCTCCAAACTCGGCTGAGCTTGATCAGAAATTAAAGTCAGTGATGGCGGCGCGTGATGCAGCGTTGAATGGGCATCGAGCAGCAAGCACGCTTGTGACAGTGCCCGCATTGGCAAAGCCAGAATGGTTGATGGAGATCTCTGTGCTCGCAGCGAAGCAACCAAACTCGTAGCCTTAAGGGCGCGACTATGGCTGAGAAAAAGACGACTGGTAAACCAGTGACTGAAAAGAAAACTGATTCTGGAATTTCAGTCGAGCCGTTGTATACGGCAAAGTCGTTAAACGATTTTGATGCCCCCGAACTTTTGGGTGTGCCTGGGGCTGCGCCATACACGCGTGGAATTTATCCAACTATGCATCGTGAGCGACTTTGGACGATGCGTCAGTACGCGGGTTTCGGCACGGCCGCTGACACAAACGAGCGATTCAAGTTTTTGCTCAATGCGGGACAGACAGGGTTGTCGTGCGCGTTTGATTTGCCGACCCAAATGGGTTACGACAGTGATCATCCGCGTGCAGCAGGCGAAGTAGGCAAAGTTGGCGTAGCGATTGACTCGATTGAAGACATGCGAGTGCTGTTGGCCGACTTGCCGCTCGACAAGGTGACGACTTCAATGACGATCAACTCGACCGCATCAGTGTTGTTACTGCTTTACGAACTAGTTGCCGAAGAGCGCGGTGTCAAGTCGACTGAAATTTCTGGAACAATTCAAAACGACTTGTTGAAAGAATATATTGCGCGCGGTACTTATATTTATCCGCCGCGCCCGTCAATGCGTGTGATCACCGATATTTTTGCGTATTGCGCTAATCACATACCGAAGTGGAACACGATTTCAATCTCCGGATATCACATTCGTGAAGCAGGTAGCACCGCCGTTCAAGAGTTGGCGTTTACTTTGTCAAATGCGATTGCATACGTGCAAGCCGCAGTTGATTCGGGTCTCGATGTCGATGATTTTGCGCCGCGTTTGAGTTTCTTTTGGAACGGGCACAACAATTTTTTCGAAGAAGTGGCAAAGTTTCGTGCAAGTCGACGAATGTGGCACACGATTATGACAAAGCGATTTGGTGCGAAAAACCCAGCGAGTGCTTTGATGCGCTTTCACACCCAAACTGGCGGCTCGACACTGACCGCACAGCAGCCGCAAAACAACATTGTTCGAGTCGCTGTGCAGAGCATGGCGGCGGTCTTGGGCGGCACGCAGAGTTTGCACACCAACGGGTTTGACGAAGCGTTGAGTTTGCCAACCGAAGATGCGGCTCGCATTGCATTGCGAACCCAACAGATAATTGGCTACGAAAGTGGTGTCACAGACACGCCTGATCCATTAGCTGGTTCGTATTACGTCGAGTCGTTGACCAACGAAGTAGAGCGTCTTGCGTGGGAGTACATCGAGCGCATCGAGCAAATGGGTGGCGCTGTGCAGGCGATCGAGTCGGGTTTTCAAGTTGGCGAAATTGACGAATCGGCTTATTCGTACACGAAGTCGATTGACGATGGCTCACGCGTTTTGGTGGGCGTCAACAAGTTCGTCGCCGAGTCAGAAGAAAAGTTTGTGCCAAAGAAAGTTGACCCTGAGTTAGAGCGCAGTCAGATTGCACGAGTGGCAAAACTGCGTGCGTCGCGAAATCAAGCCGATGTGACGGCGGCTTTAGCCAAGTTGAAGAGCGCGGCGCAGGGGAGCGACAACGTTTTGTATCCGATGAAAGATGCGTTGCGCGCAAACGCGACGTTGGGCGAAGTCAGCGATGTTTTGCGCGAAGTATTCGGGGTATATCAGCCGAGTTAGTCGGCAATAAGCGTGATTTTCGCCGGTGGTCGTTCGATCACGGGTGCTTGGCGTTCGGGGTGGCCCAGATAGATCATCGCCGTAATGTGTGTGCCCTTTGGAAACTTACAAAATTCAGCTACGTCGTCGTTGGCGCCACGAGGGCAACTTGACCAAAAACTTGCCAGACCAAGAGTTGTTGCACCAAGCAAGATATTTTGAATACCCGCGCTGACCGCATCGCGATTTTCTTCAGTTCGCAATTGTGTATCACCTGGTTCGCTGCCAACGATCAAAATAACTGGGGCGCGTTGAAACTTTGTGCGGGCTTTTGCGACGCGTTCAGGCTTGTCGCCCTCGCGAGCCATTGCATCGGCAGTGCAGTTGCTGAGCCGTTCACGGGCATCACCGGTAACGGCAGCAAACTTCCAAGGAAACGTCATTTTGTGATTTGGTGCCCACATCGCAAGTTCGCACAACTTTTCGAGCGTGCCATTATCTAGTGCTCGATCTTTGTCGACCATCATGTCTGTGCGCCTTGATCGAATCAATTCACGCAACTCTTCAAACTTCATAAGCACAAAACCTAGTGCAAAATGTGGGCGCGAACCCGCGGATGAAAAAGACGAATA
>JAEMTQ010000041.1 GCA_016462185.1 Ilumatobacteraceae bacterium | reverse complement strand
TTTATTGTTGGGCGCGTACTTGGCGAACGCTGAGCAATAGTTCGGGCGTCGCCGCCACAATCGGCGTGCGTCGCTGACCGTGTTGATGCACGACTAGGTCGCGATCTTGATGCTCAGCGATCCGCGCACCCGCCTCTTGGCAAATCAACGCGCTAGCTAGGTAATCCCAAACGCCGTGCGTATTGAAGTCGATCCATGCATCAATCACGCCATCAGCCACTAAACAAATATCTAGCGCCGCCGCACCAAGCGCGCGAAACTGTCCCCACTTGGGACGCTGTTTTGGAATTCCCGAAACACCAACAACTGCTTCACTCAAATCGACACAAGCACTTGGTCGCATCGCCACGCCATTGTGAAACGCCCCGCCGCCGGTTGTGGCCCAATAACGATCGATGCCGTTTGCTTGATTGACGACGAGCCCTGCGCGCATGCCGTTTTTATCAATCGCGCACAACGCAGTTGCAAACCACTGAACACCGCGACTGGCGTTCGTCGAACCATCAAGCGGATCCATCACTACGCACAAATCATCGTCACCGAACGTTCCAGTGATTTCACTTTCTTCGGACAGAACCGCGACACCCGCACCATGCAGAACTTCTAGCGCTGCAGAATCGGCTCGCAAATCCACCGAATATTGAGTGTCGCGCAAACCTGACAGCGACCAATCTTTGTTCGCACGCAAAACGACGGCGACCGCTTCAGCCGTCTCGTTGAGAACCGCCAAGATCTCTTCGTTTGAACTTGTTTTTGTAAGTCGCGCCACAGGTTTCCTTCGCTGTCAGACTAATTGCCAGAACTATTCGCAAAAGGGCATCTGCGCTGTGACACTTACACAATGCCAAAAGCCCTAGTCTTAATAGGGTGAAATCAGCATTGCGCAGCCTGATTGATGAGTCGGTAACAATCATCCGCGAAGTGGCCGCCGAATTCGAGCGTCCAGCGATGCTGTTCTCTGGTGGCAAAGACTCAGTCGTAATGTTGCACCTTGCCGTGCGGGCGTTCAGCCCCTCGCGCGTGCCGTTTCCAGTGATGCACATCGACACGGGCCACAACTTTGCCGAAGTAATTGAGTTTCGCGACCGCACCGTCCGTGCGCTCGACGTGCAATTGATTGTTGGCTCGGTACAAGCATCAATTGATGCAGGACGCATGCAAGACGCAACAGGCCCACGCGCCAGCCGTAACCCGCTACAAACTGTGACGCTGCTTGATTCGATCAAAGAACACAAGTTTGATGCCGTGTTTGGCGGTGCCCGTCGCGACGAAGAGCGAGCCCGCGCCAAAGAACGCGTTTATTCGCACCGCGACGCATTCGGCCAATGGGATCCAAAAACTCAGCGGCCAGAACTTTGGGGAATATATAACGGTCGCCACAAACCTGGCGAACACTTTCGAATTTTCCCTATCTCGAACTGGACCGAACTAGATATCTGGCAATTTGTCGCCGACTACAACATCGATCTGCCGAGCATTTATTACGCACATCGTCGTGAAGTTTTTCGCCGAGACAACATGTGGATGGCAGTCTCTCCGTTCATGAAACCTGAAGAGGGCGAAACCGTAAGCGAAGAGCTTGTGCGCTTTCGCACAGTTGGTGATGCAACCTGCACGGCAGCAATTGAATCATCAGCAACAACTATTGAGCAGGTAATTGCCGAAACATCAGTAGCGCGAATCACCGAACGTGGCGCCACCCGCGCCGATGACCGAATTTCAGAAGCCGGCATGGAAGACCGCAAAAAGTTGGGCTACTTCTAATGGAGCGTCTGCATTTCGCAACCGTCGGCTCAGTCGATGACGGCAAGTCAACTCTGATTGGTCGCCTCCTTTACGACTCGAAGAGCATCTTCGAAGATCAACTTGAACACATCGAGGCCGTAAGCAAGCGTCGAGGCGACGACTACGTCGACTTGTCGCTATTGACCGACGGCCTTCGTGCCGAGCGCGAGCAAGGCATCACAATCGACGTCGCGTATCGATATTTTGCGACACCAAAGCGCAGCTTCATAATCGCCGACTGCCCAGGTCACATTCAATACACGCGCAACATGATCACCGGAGCATCAAATGCTGATCTAGCCATCGTTCTGGTTGACGCGCGCACTGGTGTCGTCGAACAAACACGCCGCCACAGTTTGCTCGTGTCGCTGCTCGGTGTGCCCCACCTCGTGATCTGCGTCAACAAAATGGATCTTGTCGACTACGACGTAGATGTCTTCAACAAAATTCGCGACGAATTCGAGAGCTTTGCTTCACGACTTGACCTCCGCGATGTAACTTTCTTGCCGATTAGCGCACTCGCTGGCGACAATGTCGTCAGCCGTTCGGCAAACATGCCTTGGTTTGAAGGCTCGACACTGTTGCATCATCTTGAAAACGTCTACACCGCAAGTGACGACAACCGCATCGACACCCGGTTTCCGGTGCAATATGTAATTCGCCCACAACGTGCCGACACACCCGACTATCGCGGCTACGCGGGTCGAGTTGCCGGTGGCGTCTTGCGAGTCGGCGACGACATCATGGTTTTGCCTTCGGGTCTGACCAGCACGATCACCGGCATCGACTCACCAGATGGTCCAATGACCCAAGCAGAGCCTGGTCAAGCGGTAACTATTTTGCTTGCCGATGATTTGTCGATCACACGAGGCGACATGCTGTGCCGACCAAACAATCGTCCTCGTGCATCGCAAGAACTTGAAGCAATGCTTTGTTGGATGGATGACGCCGCACCGTTGCAGCTTGACAAAATTTATACGGTCAAGCACACAACAAAACTTGCCCGCGGAAAAGTTTCAAATGTGCTCTACCGACTTGATATTTCAAACTTGCATCGCGAGACAGAAATCAAAGAACTTAAATTTAATGAGATTGGTCGCGTAACTTTGCACACGACTAGCCCACTATTTTTTGATGACTACCATCAAAACCGCACTACGGGCTCGTTTATTCTTGTCGATGAATCTTCTGGCCAGACGGCTGCCGCTGGCATGTTGCTGTCGCCAAGATCATAAACTTGAAAGCAGAAGCAGCAACAAGATGAACCAACCTGTCTGGCACGAACCTGGCGTCACTCGCGCGCAACGCTGGAACAAGCACGGGCTAGCTGGGGCAACTGTTTGGTTGACCGGTTTGTCTGGCTCAGGAAAATCGACGATTGCTAATGAACTTGCTCGAGAACTCTTAAATACAAGCCGCCTCGCCTACATATTGGATGCCGACAATGTTCGCCATGGGCTGAATGCCGATCTCGGCTTCACCGACGAAGATCGCGCAGAGAACATTCGCCGCATGGCCGAAGTTGCCTGTCTGTTTGCAGATTCGGGCCATGTCGCAGTTGTGCCGATTATCTCGCCATTCATCGCTTCGCGCGCCCACGCCCGCAAAATTCATGAAGACCGAAACTTAAAGTTCATTGAGGTGCACGTCGCCACACCACTTGACGAGTGCGAACGACGCGACACAAAAGGTTTGTATGCCAAAGTTCGCAACGGAGACATGACGGGGCTAAGCGGTGTCGATAGCCCGTATGAAGCGCCCACATCACCAGATGTTGTGGTTGGCGCGAATAACGAATCACTGCAACAATCGGTCGCAATGATCATGGCCAAACTGCTGGTTAGAGTCGGCGCATGAAAGTGACGCGTTAAGAATGGTCAGCGAAAAAGATTTTGCGCTGAAGCCATACGCCGGGTTTTTACTCGTCGCGCCAAAACTAAAGATCATGTATTGCCCAACTACAAAAGTTGCATGCAGCAGCATCAAAATGTTGTTGGCTAAAGCCAGTGGCAGTTACGACCAGTCGCGTCTAGACCGCTTGATCAGCCCACACATGGCAAAATCGCAAACCGTGCACGAACTTGGCGTCAACGGCTTGACAAAGTTGATCGACATGACGGCAAAGCAAATTGACGAGATCCTGAATTCGTCTGAATGGCTTCGTATCTATGCGACTCGCGACCCACTCGCCCGCGCTTACTCGGCTTGGGAGAACAGAATCTTTTCACGTGCACCAGGCACACCAGAGCGAGCGATTGAACTTTGTCAAGACCAAATAGTCGACGGCCGCGTCAACATCACCGAGAGCTTTGCGCTGTTTGCCCAGATGATCACCGAGCGCACCAATGAGTTCATGGACGATCATCACTTTTTACCGCAGAGTCATATCGTGCACCCAGACAAGTTCAACTACAACATGACTGCTCGAGTCGAAAACCCAGAAGAGATGCAAAAACTCGTCGACGAAGTTAACCGTCGTGCCGGCACTTCGCTTGCGCTTGAGCGGCACAATGTCGGCTTTGGCATCAAACTTGAACAGGTCTGCGACCAACACACCGCAAACCGTCTGCAAGCCGTTTATCAAATGGATTACTCGACTTTCAACTTCGCCACTCGCACGTTTCCTGCGAGCATCGAGCCGTTGATCTTGAGCACAACTGAAACTGCGATGCTCCGTGCATTTCGTGCGTCAATTGAACGGCTTCAATCTGTCTCGTTTACAGCACGTTCACTCACTGGCTTTCGATTTGGGTGTCGCCAGATATATAAATCAATCGTCCGCAAACTTTCGTTCGGCAAAAAATATAACGATCCGCAAAATCTATTCTGGTAATAGTTGATGACTGAAAAAACAGCACCTGCCAAGATCGGCATCGTCACAGTTTCTGATCGGGCTTCGGCCGGCGTTTACAAAGATCTTGGTGGCCCGGCAATTCATGAATACTTCACGAAACATCTCTCATCATCGTGGCAACCCGTTGCGCGTGTGATCGCCGACGAAATAGATCTCGTAACTGCAACATTGCGCGAACTTGCCGATATTGAAAAATGCTGTCTGATCGTTACAACTGGTGGCACGGGGCCAGCAGTTCGCGACATCACACCCGAAGCCACCGAAAAAGTTTGCGACAAGATGATGCCAGGCTTTGGAGAATTAATGCGAACTACTTCGCTGAAGGTCGTGCCGACTGCAATCTTGTCTCGTCAAACAGCCGGCATTTGCGGTGGTGCGCTGATTATTAACTTGCCGGGCAAACCATCCTCAATTAGTGAATGTTTAGATGCAGTGATGCCTGCAGTGCCTTATTGCATTGACCTAATCAACGGCCCACGTCTCGAACTCACAAACGGTCTCGTCGCGTTTCGCCCCCGGGCTAAATAATTCGCTGAATAGTTTTACTGTTCGTCGTAGGGCTGGCCAGCGGCCTTGGGTGCACGACTCGCACCAACGAAGCCCGCGACAACAACAAGCGTCACGAGATACGGCGCCATCAGCAAGAACTCGCTTGGAATGCCGGTGTCGAAGTTGCCAATCTTCAAACGCACCGCCTCGGCTAAGGCGAAAACCATTGCACCGCTGAACGCACCGACTGGGTGCCAGCGACCAAAAATTACCGCGGCGAGGGCTATGAAGCCGCGACCACCCGTGATGTTTTGATCGAAGCGACCCACGGTGCCGATCGGCCACCATGCGCCGCCAATGCCGGCTACTGCGCCCGCGATCATCAAGTTTCGGTAGCGCAATTTGATGACGTCAACGCCGAGCGTGCCCGCAGCTTTCGGATACTCGCCCGCCGCGCGCGTGCGTAGACCCCAGCGTGTGCGATACATCGCCCAAGTCAAAAATGCGACTGCCGCAAACGAGAAGTAAACAAAAATTGTCTGCACAAAAAAGATTTGGCCAATAAACGGAATCTTTGAAAGCAACGGCACCGAGATCGGCATCACGGGCACGAGCGAGTTGTAGTCGGGGTTCGGCACCAGAACTCTGAAACTCAAAAACGAAGTGATGCCGAGCGCAAAGAAGTTAATCGCAAAGCCAACGATCACCTGATCTACGCGATATTTGATTGAGAACACTGCGAGAATCCACGCCAAAAAGACGCCGGTCAGCATTGCGATGATCGTGCCGAACCACAAGTTTGTGAGTGATGCGCCGACTGCACCAGTGAATGCGCCGGCCAACAACATGCCTTCGATTGCGATGTTGATTACGCCGCTTCGTTCACACAGAATGCCACCCAACGCGCCGAGCGTGATCGGCACGCTGCGCGAGACGGTGTCTTGCAACATGCCAACCAAACTGAACGACTCGCCCGCAGTTGCCCATGACAAGAAACTCAAAACAAATACAGCAGTCGCCAGCGACAGCACGACACTCGAAAGTTTGCCGAAGCCTCGCAACAATTGTGCTGCGGCGAGGGCCACAAACACAATGCCAAAAATCCAGGCGAACTGCTGTGCGGGCAAAGTTAGCGAGGTTCCACTTTCTGTAAGTTTGAAACCGGCGTCACCTGGTCGGCGCGAAAAAACTGCCAGCGTGATTACTGCTAATCCCAAATAACCAAAGCCCACATTTCGGGCGTGCTTCTTCTGCTCGGCAGAAACAAGTAGCTCGGTGTTCACCCGCCCCACCCCCTGAAAGTTTGTCCTTGGCTGACAACTTGCGACTTAACCCTAAACATTGCTTTGACGAGCAAAGGCGCGGCAACAAACATCACGATCAATGCGCGCAAAACAATTATCAAATCAACGGGCACATCAGTGTTGGCCTGCATTGATCGACCACCTGCTTGCAATGCACCAAACAGCAGGGCTGAAACCAATGTGCCAATTGGCGACGACTGACCCAAAAGCGCAACGGCAATCGCATCAAAACCGATGTTGCCGGCAAGGCTCGTTGACGCATAGCCATAAGTGCCAAGCACTTCTGTCGCACCTGCCATGCCGGCGAAGCCGCCAGCAAACAACATCGCAATCACCATCAGGCTTTTTGTTTTCATGCCCGCATATTTTGCGGCATCACTGTTAAGCCCGGTTGCGCGCAACTCAAAACCAACCGTGGTTCGCTTCAACAACCACCAGTAAAACAGGGTTGCCAACAATGCAACGATGAAACCAGCGTGAGCTACCAGGTCGACACGTCCGTCCAAAAATCCAAATAATCGTGGAAGTCGCGACGCTTCAGAAATTGGTTTTGAGATCGGGTCTGGTCTTCCTTCGCGCTGAAACAAAGTTGTCTTCAATAACCACAGCACCAAGAAACTGGCAATGCTGTTGAGCATGATCGTTGTGATCACTTCGTGTGCGCCAGTTCGTGCTTTGAGAAGCCCGGCGATTCCGCCGAATATTGCTCCACCGATCGCTCCGGCCGCAACTGCGAGTGGCACCTGCAACCAGCCAGGACCGTCAAACGCGAAGCCCACCCATAACGATGTCATTCCGCCAGCCAACATCTGACCCGTTGCACCAATGTTGAACAACCCACCTTTAAATGCAATCGATACAGCAAGACCACTCAGCAGAAGTGGTGTAGTGCCTGCAATTGTGTTCGAGATTGAACGAACGCCCCAGAACGACCCTTGAAAGAGAGATTTATAGGCATTGAATACGGTTGAAAATGCTTTACCGAAGTCTCCTGATTTGAGCGCGTCGACGTCAGTGATGACGATGATGATTGCGCCGACCAACAATGAGGCCACAAGTGCCAACAATGTATACCGCAGCGACTTGAGAAGATCTTTCACGATTTCGCTCCGGCACTTTCAGTTGGTCGTGAACCGGCCATATACAAACCAACGTCCATGTGGCTAACTTTTTTCGGGTCAAGTTCTGCGACGATTTTTCCGCGGTACATAACCAAAACTCGATCAGAAAGTGCCATCACTTCATCGAGCTCGGTGCTCACAATCAAAACTGCCGTACCGCTATCGCGTTCTTTAACAATTTGTTCGTGAATGTATTCGATACTTCCTACGTCAATGCCGCGAGTCGGTTGTGCGGCGAGCACCAAGCGAATATCGCGAGATAGTTCGCGCGCAACAATCACTTTTTGCTGATTACCACCCGAAAGTGTCGACGCGAGTTGTTCTGGGTCGCTAGTGCGGATGTCGTAATTTGCGACGAGTTCTTTGGCGATCTCTTTAGCTTTCGGCCATTTCATCTTCACGCCATCACTGAACATGCCGTCGTGATATCTCGTAAGAACCAAGTTTTCTGTTATCGACATTCCGGTCACAAGACCTTGAAGTTGGCGATCTTCTGGAATATGTCCCATACCCGACGTATGCAGATCGCGCGGCGATGAATGAGTTACATCTTTTCCATCCAAGGTGATTTGCCCAGAATTGAGACGACGCAGACCGCTTAGTGTCTCTACAAGTTCGGTCTGACCATTGCCCTGCACGCCTGCAACGCCGACAATTTCGCCGGCGTGCACAACAAAAGAAATATCGTCTACAACTTTTCGTCCGTCAGGGTCGACGACGCTCAGATTTTGCACATTCAGCACGGCATCACCAGGTGTCGCGGGCTTTTTATTGACCGTCAACTGCACCGCACGACCAACCATCATCTCTGCAATCTGCGCTTCTGTTGCAGTTTTTGGATCTGCTGCACCCGCAACTTTGCCGCGCCGCAAGACGTTGATTCTGTCGGCAATCGTCAAGGCTTCTTTCAATTTGTGTGTGATGAAAACGACACCTTTGCCCGAAGCAATCAACGTGCGCACGATGCTGAAAAACTCAATGATCTCACTCGGTGTGAGCACCGCAGTCGGCTCGTCAAACACGACTATCTTTGCATCGCGCATCAACACCTTGACGATCTCAACACGTTGACGAACGCCCACCGGTAAATCTTCAACAATGGCATCGGGGTCAAGATCCAAGTTGTATCGATCCGACACCTCGCGCACCAGTTGGCGCGCTTTATCAATGTCAAGAGCACCAAATCGCTTTGTTGGTTCAATACCCAAAACGACATTCTCGGCAACCGTAAACACCGGCACCAACATGAAGTGCTGGTGCACCATGCCGATGCCCGCGCTGATCGCATCTGCTGGCGAAGTGAAACGCACGACTGAATCATCAATCAGAATCTCGCCTTCGTCGGCCTTATATAGGCCATAAAGCACGTTCATCAGGGTCGACTTACCCGCGCCATTTTCGCCTACAAGGGCAAGTACTTCTCCGGTCGAGATACTCAGATTGACATCGTCATTGGCTACAACACCAGGAAACCTCTTGGTGATTCCGCGCAGCTCAAGTTTCATTTTTGGATCTACCCCACAATGCGTTGTCGAAAAAAGACTACTCGCCTGTCGTTCGTGGAGAAAATTCGCGAGCCTCGTCGCGGACTCGTGGCAAAAACAAAGGCCCTACTGCTTTCGCAGTAGGGCCAGAGTTTTAATTCATGCCGTTGTTACGGCACAAAATTAGATTTTGATTGTGCCGTCGGCGATTCCTGCACCGATTGCCTCAACTTCAGCTTGAAGTTCTGCTGGTACTGCTGTGTAAGCAACACCAACGCCACCGTTTGCCAAAGTACCGACATAGTTGTCTGATGTCTTCACACCATTTACTGTGTCTGTGATCGCTGCGAGTACCGCTGCGTCAATGTTCTTCAACACTGAAGCAATGTATACAGATGCAGCATCTGGGTTTGAAATGCTCATGTCAACGTCAACACCGATGATCTTGACCTTGCCACCCGACTCCATTGCGAATTGTGCCGAACCAAGACCCACTGGACCAGCCACTGGGAAAATGATGTCTGCGCCTTCGTCTGCTTGGCTCTTGGCAATGTTCTTGCCGTCGTCAAGGCTGTTGAAGTTTCCGGCGAATGTGCCGTCTTTCTTTGTTGTGTCCCAACCGAGAACTTTTACTTTCGTTCCCTTTTGAGTGTTGTAGTAAGCAACACCCTTAGCAAAGCCGTCCATGAAGATGCTCACTGGTGGAATGTTGATACCACCGAATGTGCCGACAACGCCGGTCTTTGTCATTCCTGCTGCCAAGTAGCCAGCCATGAATGATGGTTGGTCAGTTGCGAATACCAAACCGCGAGCGTTTGCAAGTGGTGGATCGAATGCTGAGTCAACGATTGCATAGTTCTTGTCTGGGTTTGCTTCTGCTGCTGCTTTTGTTGCATCGCCGAGCAAGAAACCTACTGTGACGATGATGTTGCAACCCTTGTCAGCAAAGTTCTGCAAGTTTGGTGCATAGTCGGCATCTGATGCTGACTCAAGCAAGTCGATTGTTACACCGAGTGTTGCTTCTGCATCTTGCATACCTTTGTACGAAATTTGGTTGAAGCCCTTGTCGTCAACGCCACCTGTGTCGGTTACTTGACAAGCAAGAATTCCGGCACCTGGAAGAGCGGCTGTTGTCTCTTCTGTTACCTCGGCTGTTGTTTCTTCAGTTGCTGTATCGCTACTGCCGCCGCATGCACCCGCGATGAGTGCAAACGCTGCAATGGCAAGAGCAGCAGACTTAGGTCCTTTGCGCTTAATCATTAATTTCTCCTTTTACACATACCCCGCTGGTCTGTGCGATTTGTGTAACGAGACTAGCCCATTGCAGGGCGACCCTTAAAAGTGGGCCAGGTAGGGATCGAACCTACGACCAAGGGATTATGAGTCCCCTGCTCTGACCACTGAGCTACTGGCCCC
>JAEMTQ010000118.1 GCA_016462185.1 Ilumatobacteraceae bacterium | reverse complement strand
GCCGATCAGGCCGACTCATTGCGCAACGCAACTCGGTTTCCGCTCAACTCGTCTGAAATTGTCGCAATTCTGGGCGGCTTTTTCATTCTCGTCGGCGCACTTTGGCTGCTTGGTCCGTTGTTTCAAGATGTCAGTCGGCTGATTGTTGTCGGCATCTTTTATTTAATTTCAGGACTCTTGGCGTTCGCATTTCGTTCGCTGATCAAAAAACCACAATTCGCCAACGCGGCTGAAGTCGTCGAAGCACTCGCAGTGCTGTGTTTCACCATTGCGACTGGCGTCGCCATAAGTTCGCTCAATGCTGATTCTGAAGTTTCTGTATTCATTGCGTCAATCCCGGCTCTGGGTTATGGAGTCTGGCGATCAAATCTCAGAAGATTCTCAAGTTCACTAATCATCTCGATCAGTTCAGTGGTGTTCACGCTTTCAGGTTTAGAAATCAGCAACATCAATTTAGATAGCGCTGGGTTTTGTTTGGTCGCCGTTGCCGCACTGTTGCTCTGGTGGGCGCAACGACCAAAAGTTGTCGGTAAGTTCACGTTGCGTTTCTTCGGTTCACTCGTCTCATTAATAGGTCTCACAATTCCGCCATTTGGCGACATGTCTAACCAAAGTATTTCTAATGCCATTGGCATGATTTGTGCTGTTGTGTTTTTCGCTTATGGCGTTAAAAAGGTTTTCCCTGAAGTTGTGGCGATTACTGCTATCGGGGTAGTCGTTTCAGAAGTCAAATTAGTCACAGAGATTATCTCTAATTCAACTCTGCAGGGTCTCGCAACTTTGATCACCGGCATTCTCGTACTTGCTCTCGCGCTGCGCAATCTTCGGCGCCGTAAGTCTGTAGGTTCTAGTGAGTGAAATCGTTATCTCGTAAAATCATTGCCGCTATTGCGGTGTTGGCGATTGGCGCCGTCGCTGGTCCTTGGGTTTACATCAACCTGATTAAAGACGATGCGCCCGAGGCATTGACGCTTGAGCCGTCAACTACAACTATTGCGCCAGAATCATCAACAACTATCGCTATCGAATCAACAACAACGATTGCGCCAGCGAGCACCATTGACGGCGAATGGAAAGTAGTCGCCGAATCAATCGTCGGCTATCGCGTCAAAGAAACTATCGTTGGTCAAAAAACAGAAGGCGTCGGTCGCACTTCAGAGATTACTGGTTTACTAACAATTGTCGATGAGCAGGTCACTGCTGCCGAATTCACAGTTGACATGACAACACTCGTGAGCGACAGCACCCGTCGCGATCGACAAGTCAACACTCGCATTCTTGACACGGTCAATTTTCCGACTGCGACGTTCACACTGAAAGAACCGATCACACTCACACCTGAGGCGCTGGCCGGCAGTGACTTAAGCGTCGACACAACCGGCACGTTCACATTGCGGGGAGTTACAAAAGACATTGATCTCACGCTTATCGCGCGGTTAGTTGATGATGTGATTGAAGTGAATGGATCAATTCAGATTGTGTTTACAGATTGGTCGATACCAGACCCGAGTATCTCGTCAATTATCGTTGTCGACCGCGGCTTGCTCGAGTTTTTGGTTCGCTTTAAGCGCTAGTAACAGTCACGTAGATGCCACCGTTTGTTTCGGTTGCCTCGTAGCGAACCAATGGTCGGGTAGCTGGTCCATTTAAAACTGCACCAGTAGTTGGTTCAAATTGCGAACCATGCAGTTCGCATTCAAGAATATTGCCAACACGCGCAACCGGGAAGCCCGCGTGTGTGCAATTGACGCGAAGTGCAGTAATGCCAGCCTCGGTACGAGTCAAAACGACGCCAGTTAGGCCACCGTTCGGTGCAGGCACATCTACGACTTTGGTTTTGCCAAGTTCAAGGTCGGCGCTTTCGAGCGCACGCACCGTGGTTACTTTGCTTGTTGCTTCTCCAGGGGTTCGTCGCCACACAAGTTTGCCTTTTGCGGTTCGACAAACAAAAGTGACGCCATCAACAGTGCGTTCGCGACCTTTTACTTTGCACGGCGCACCAGCACTAATCGCAGGCGTTGCAGCCGATGCCCGATCGCCCGTAACCAGCCACACAAAAGAGGCAACTGTTGCCGAAAGAAATGCACGTCGTGAAGATTGACTCGTCATAACCAAAGATTCTAGAGATTTTTATTCAGTTTGCTTCGGCAGCCAGAGCCAGCCAAGTTTCTTCGGCACTGTTCACTTTGGCCTGAGCCTTGGCGAGTTCTTCGCTGATTTTCGCCAGTTTCACATGATCACTTCCGGCAGCCGACATTTGTGCAGTCAGTTTTTCGAGTTCGGCAGTTGCTTTTGCGAGCGCTGTCTCAGATTGTGCAAGAAGTCTGCGCAATGTACTCGGGCTCTTTGTTGATTTTGATTTCTGTTTTAGTTCTGCTGCTGCCACATCAGGCGTGCTAATCAATTTTCCACGTTGGGCACCCGACATTTGTTCTGTTGGCGCCGACTTTCGTTGCTTCAACCATCCTGCGACTCCGCCACGCACAACTGCCGCGCCGCCGACACCGTCAAGTGCCAACACGTCGACAACGGTGCGGTCAAGAAAGACTCTGTCGTGACTAACCACAACGACGATGCCAGGCCATTCATCTAAATAGTCTTCGAGCGCGCGCAGAGTGTCGAGATCTAAGTCGTTTGTCGGCTCGTCTAATAACAAAACGTTGGGCTGTTCAATCAGCGTCAACAAAAGTTGCAGTCTTCGTCGCTCGCCACCAGACAATGTCGAGATCGGCGCGTGTTGCGTGTCGCCATCAAACCAAAATTGTCGCATCAACTGATTGTCTTCAATCGATGGCTGACCTTTGTCTCC
>JAEMTQ010000005.1 GCA_016462185.1 Ilumatobacteraceae bacterium | reverse complement strand
AACGTTATTTATTAGCGAGCTTTAAGGGCTTCAATAAGTTTTGGCAAGACTTTGTGCACGTCACCAACGATGCCGAGATCGGCAATACCGAAAATCGGTGCTTCTTTGTCTTTGTTGATGGCGATGATGTTCTTTGAACCCTTCATGCCCACCATGTGCTGAGTCGCGCCAGAAATACCGGCTGCGATATACACACTTGGCTTAACAACTTTGCCGGTCTGGCCAACTTGATATGAATACGGCACCCAACCAGCGTCAACAATTGCGCGCGATGCGCCAGGCGCACCCTTGAGCAACTTGGCGAGATCTTCGATCAACGAATAGTTGCCTGCTTCACCAAGACCGCGACCGCCAGAAACAACAACTGCTGCTTCGTCAAGTTTTGGACCAGATGTTTGCTCAGTATGAGTTGCAACAACCTTGGCGCCACCTTGCTTACCAAGATCAGGCACGGCGACTGCGACTACTTCTGGTGAACTTGCGCCTGCAGGCTCAGCAGCGAAACTCTTTGGACGGAAAGAAACCAAGTGTGGTCCTGGTCCGCTGAATGCTGTGGCGACCAAGATGTTGCCACCGAAAATTGGTGTTGTAGCGATAACTCCGTCGGCCGAATCTGCAATGTCAACGTTATTTGTCAACACTGTGCGATCAAGTTTCACCGACAAGCGTGACATCGTGTCACGACCTTCGTAATTTTGCGGGAACATGATTACGTCTGGTGTGTCACCCGAGTCGATAACTGACTTCATCGCCGCAGCGATTGCAACGCCTGGCAACTTGCCAGCCAAATCACCAGTTGCATAAACCTTTGTTGCACCGTGCTCGCCAAGAGCAGCGGCGATTGCACTCGCGTCGCCACCAACGAATGCGGTGACTTTGCTTGAGAGTGAACGAGCCTTCGTCAACAACTCAAGCGTGCCTGTGGTTGCCACTCCACTGACGCCTTGTGCGAAAACCCAAATGTTATTGATTGCCATATGTTTTTACCTTTTCGCTTTCAGATCAACTTTAAGTTTTCGAGGAAATCAACAATCTTGCCGAACGCTTCGCCGTCATCTTCAATTACTTGGCCGGCTTTGCGAGCTTCGGCCTGAGTAACGTTGACGATTTTTTGTCCTGCTCCAGCCCAACCAGTTGGTGTCACAGCAAGATCACTAGCGGTGACGACATCAAGCGGCTTCTTTTTCGCGTCCATGATGCCTTTGAAACTTGGATAGCGCGGCTCAACCACACCAGCAGTAACGCTGATGACTGCTGGCAATGTGCACTCGACTTCGTCGTAGCCAGATTCGCTCTGACGATCAACTTTCAAAACAGAACCTTCGATCTTTACTTTCTTGGCGAAAGTAACCGAAGGCAAACCAAGTACTTCGGCGATTTGTTCTGGCACTGTGCCGGTGTATCCATCTGAAGATTCAGTACCGGTGATGATCAAATCAGCGCCACCAAGTTTGGTGACTGCCGCAGCCAAAATTTTTGCAGTGGTAAGTGCGTCTGAACCAGCGAGTGCAGGATCGCTGACAAGTAATCCTTTTACTGCGCCCATTGCAAGTGCAGTGCGCATGCCAGATGTTTCACCGTTCGGTGCCATCGACACAACATAAACCTCACCCGAGCCCGCAGTCGCAACAAGTTGCAACGCCATTTCGACGCCATACGCATCTGACTCATCGAGAATTAATTTTCCGTCACGCTTGAGCGCGTGAGTCGTGGCGTCTAATGCGCCTGGGCTTGCTGGATCTGGAATTTGCTTGACGCATACGACGATGTTCATACATCTATTCTTATCGTTAATCACGCCCACAACCACGCAAAATTCTCGTCACAAATCGCTGATAAAGTTAGACACCTTGCAGATCTTGCTAATTGTGAACTCGTTCGCATCCTCGGTAAATCCCCGAAATACCGTTGCGGTGCACCAATACCTAGCCCGCCACCACAGCGTGCAGGTCGTAGAGACCAACGAACGCGGTCACGCCACCCGTTTTGCCCAAGATGCAGCCGAGCGCGGGGTCGACACGGTGGTCGCTTTTGGGGGTGACGGAACTCTCAACGAAGTTGCAACGGGTTTGGCCGGCAGCAAGACCGCTCTAATGATGTTGCCGGGTGGATCAACCAACGTTTTCGTGCGCAGCCTCGGCGCTTCAAATGACCCGACAATCGCGTTGCAGCAATTCAGCTCGGGGCTTGACCATGACAATGTGCATCCAATCAGTTTGGGACGAGCCAACGGTCGCTACTTCTGTTTTCATGCCGGCATTGGTTTTGATGCCGCGGTTGTCGAACTTGTTGAACGTCGCGCATCGCTTAAACGAATCATTGGTCAGCCATTGTTTGCGTTTTCGGCATTGCAGGCCTGGCTCGCGACTTATGACCGTAAGTATCCGCACTTCAATGTCGAGATTGATGGCAGAAAAACACCCAACGGATACTTCACAATTGTTTTGAACTCAAATCCGTATACATACATTGGCAAAAAAGCAGTCAACCTTTCGACTGCTGCTTCAATCGACAAGAAACTTGTGGCGATCACGTTTCGCAAGTTAACAACACCTCTGGTTCTGCGCACCGTGCTGCAAGCAATTCGCCAAGATCAAATCAGCCCCTCTTCAGGAATTGAAGTTCGAACAGATGTTGAAGACATCAAAGTAAATTTCGAAGCACCGTTTCCATATCAACTTGATGGCGACTACCTCGGCGAACTGAACTCTCTGCACATCGAGCACTGCCCCGAAGCACTTCGACTGGTCAAACCAATAATTATCTAGAAACTTTTTAGCGCGGGGTGCGGAGAACTTGCAGGGCGATGTCGGGCACGTTCGTGCAGATGCCGTCAACTTGCCACTCAATTAGTTCTTTCATTCGCGCGGGGTCATCGCATGTCCAAGTGTTGACCTGCAATCCATAACGATGAAAAACCTCAACCACTTGTTTTGATAGTTGCTTAACCCACGGATGCAAGGCGAAGTGTCCTTGCGCCGCCATCTTGACGGCCACACTTTCAAGTTCAGCGTTATCTAGCGTCACCACAAGCCACGCAGTCTTGAAATCTGGCATCAACTGGCGCACGGCGTCGACCGTCTCGCGTCGAAACGAAGAAATCAGCCATTTGTCTGGCGTGTTTCGTTGTCTCAATAACTCGACTACGTCACGGGTGATCTGTTCAGTTGGATCAAAATCTGGCTCCTTGGCCTCATTTTTGATTTCAACATTGACCCACATTGAGCCGCATGCATCTAGCGCCTCGGCAAGAGTCGGAATGTAACTTGGCAAATCACTTTTGTCGACTTTGATAATTGCGCGACCATCACTCAACTTTGCATCGTGGTGAACGACTAGCTCGCCACTGCCACAACGGCGTACGTCGAGTTCAACCGCATCAGCGCCCATTTCAAGCGCTCGCTCAAATGCCACTCGTGTATTTTCGGTTTCGACCTTTGATGCACCGCGGTGCGCCATAACTTGGGTCACGCCCGCAGGCTACAAGAAAAATTATCTCAGATAGACAAAAATCTTGAAAAATAAAAATAAAAGAAAAACGTCTTCACCTATTGCTAACCGAACAATTGCTCTCTAGCGTGAGCCACAGACAAGCTAGCAAGTACACGAAATACACGAAATACACAAGGAGATATTAAATGTCTTTTCTCGCGACAAGCCTGGCCCTCGGTTCTGCAGATTATTCGTGGAGACGAAACGCTTCTTGCAAAGACACAGATCCTGAACTCTTCTTTCCAATCGGAACAACAGGTCAAGCACTAATTCAAATCTCAGAAGCAAAAGTAGTTTGCGACGAGTGTGCGGTTCGTGGCAAATGCCTCGACTTCGCTCTTGAGACAAATCAAGACTGGGGTATCTGGGGTGGCATGTCAGAAGAAGAACGCCGCGATATTCGCCGCCGCCGTGCCGCCGAGCGTCGCACCTCTCGCCAACTGGCTTAGTCGCCTAACTGCCTGACCGTCTAGTCGCGAGCGACTGGGATTACAAGCTCGACCACGGTTCCGTCACCATCGCGGGCAATTATCAAATCTTTAGTTGAGTCACCGACATTGCCGGCTCGCATCTGAATTGTTCCAGCAAGTTCTGTCGTCACAAGCGTGCGCACAATCGACAAACCCAGACCTGTAACTTTCGACATTTCAAAATCGGGCTTGAGTCCACGACCATTGTTGATCACCTGAACGGTTAATACGTGATCATGACTGCTGCCAAGTGTTACGAGAACAGAACCACCCTGGCTTCCCTCAGGAAAACCATGGTCAACCGCGTTCTGTAAAAGTTCAAGAATCACAACCGACAGCGGGGTTGCAACAATCGCGGGCAAGCGTCCACCATCTCCCACTACATCAAACTTGACCGGACGATCTTTTGACTGCAGACCTTCTTCAACAAGTCGCAACAATGGACGCACAATCTCAATGAACGCAATATCTTCTCCAGCCTCGCGCGAGAGCGTCTCGTGCACGAGAGCAATTGTGCGAATTCTGCGCACCGATTCGGCAATCGCCGAGATCGCTTCTGGGCTTTTCAGCCGACGCGCTTGCAATCTCAACAACGAAGAAATCGTCTGCAGATTATTTTTTACGCGATGGTGAATCTCACGAATCGTCGCGTCTTTTGTTAGCAACAGTCGATCTCGACGACGCAACTCTGAAACGTCACGCAGCAACACGACCCCGCCAGTTACAACGATCTGTCGCCCCGATCGCTTTAATGTCGGAATCGTGCGCGTCAGCAATGTCACTTCTGCGGTTTGTTCGAACTCTTCAATCACAGGCTCACGTCGTTCGAACGCGTGACGCGCCGCAGTTTCAGCTACACCAAGTTCGGCCAAGGTCTGACCAACTGCATTTGCGCTAACGCCTACCCGATGCATCGCCGACACTGCGTTCGGGGATGCATAACGCACTCGCGTTTCGGCATCAAGCACAACTACACCGTCTCCCACTCGTGGCGCCACGGTCGCATCTGCTCCTCGACCCGCAAACGGAAAGAGACCGTTTGAAATCATCTTTGTGAATTCATCAAAAATCGTTAGATACATGCGCTCTAGTTGGCCGGGTTTGCGACCCGAGCGCTGCGACCACTCGCGAGTCAACACTGCAATCACTTGATCTTCAAATCGCACTGGAATTGCCATCAGGTTCACAGGCTCAGAAACCGTCTCAACTTTGATCTCACCTGTCACGACTTTTGCAGTCGTAAATGCTTGATCAATCATCGCTCGCTCGACCGCATCAGCAGAAACGCCAACCAAGTCGGTGTCGTAAAGCGTCTGCCCTGTTGCTGCGCGCACTTGGGCCGCAACAATGAACTGTGAATTTGGCATCCGCAAGTAAAGCAACATGTCGGCAAAACAAAAGTCTGCGAGCATGCCCCACTCGGAGAGCAACAAATTTAAATGGTCAAGTGCCTCTTCATTGAGATCGCTGTGTTCGTGAGCAATTTCAACAAGCGTCGGCATAAAAACTCGAAACTAACTGCCGAAACCCATCTTGCGATCACCGTTTGGCGCGCCAAATTCAACAAAGGCGATTTTTGCGGCAGGAATTGCCGTTTCTTTTCCGCGCTTGTCGGTCAACCAAAGCACTGGTGACTTACCTTCAAGTGCCGATTCAACCGCGGCCCGAACTTTGGCGACTGCTTTGTCGTCATCGGGCATTTCAAGAGAGATCTCTCGCGGAGCATGAGTAACGCCGATTCGAATATCCACTGTTCACTTCTTTCGTTATTGAGAAATATTGCTAATCAACACACTAGGCGCAACGCCCAAATGCCGCGAGATCTGACCTCTAATAGTTAATTAACTTTCAGCGCGGCACTGAAAACTTTCTTGGGCTTCATGTCCTCGGCGATGCGCTTGGCAAGTTGAGCAAAGATCTGACCGACTTCAGATTGCGGGGCTATCGCTGCGATTGGTTGACCGGTATCGCCACCCTCTCGAAGCTGCTCTACCAAAGGAATCTGCGCCAACAGCGGAACCTTCAATTCGTCGGCCAGCAACTGTCCGCCTCCACTGCCAAATAGTTCGTAACGCTGTTTGTCTTCGCCGATGAACCACGACATGTTTTCGATGATTCCTCGCACTGGAAGATTTACTTTCACAGCCATGGCCGCCGAAAGTCGTGCAACTTTTTGCGCGGCGAGTTGCGGCGTTGTGACCACAAGAACTTCGGCACGCGGCAAGTACTGGCTCAGGCTCAACGCAATGTCGCCGGTACCTGGCGGCATATCGATCAACAAGAAATCAGGTTCATCCCAATAAACGTCTGTCAAAAATTGCTCGAGTGCTTTGTGCAACATCGGACCGCGCCAAACGACGGCCTGGCCTTCTGGAACAAAATACCCAATTGAAATGCATCGCACGCCCCACGCTTCGGGCGGCAACAACATGTTGTCGATCACAACCGGATCGCGGTCGGTTCCCAACATGCGCGGAATTGAATAACCGTAAATGTCTGCATCCACGACGCCAACTTTGTAACCAGCAGCAGCAAGAGCAACAGCAAGATTCGTGGTCACGCTGCTCTTGCCAACTCCACCTTTGCCAGACGAAATTAAAATCGGCCGCGTCTTTGATCCAGGTTGTGCAAATGAAATCGTGCGACCTTGAGAGTGCCCCTGCGCCGGATTGCTACCAGCAGTTGATGCAGGATCCCCGTGCACAAGTTCGCGAACTTTTGCTCGCTCAGCATCGTTCATCACACCAAAGTTCAACGCAACATCTTTGACACCATCAAGCGCGCGCAACGCGGTATTGACTCGCGTTTGAATCTCGTTTCGTAATGGACATCCGGCAATCGTCAGCACGACTGTCAGCGAAACAGCACCAGATTTTTGTATCTCGACATCGCGCACCATACCGAGGTCGACAATTGAACGATTCAACTCAGGGTCTTGCACCGGACGCAATGCATCAATTAGCTGTTCAACTGTTGGCAATGACATGGGGGCTTGTTCCGATCAAATCGCTTGAAAAATAAACACTATGGCTATAGGTAGAATATCTCTCGTGAGCCGTAAATCGCCGATTGACAGCCAAACTTCTGGTGCCCGCGAGCAAAATCGCGAGCCAAGCCGTGACGCCGTTGGTCCACTCAACAACAGTGATTTCACCGCCACCGTGTCAGCAATCACATCTGCGTTCGGCGACCCAACTCGACGAGCCATCTACTTGTTTACGCGCGAATCAAAAGACGGTGTGACTGCCAGCGAAGTTTCCGAAAAATTCGAACTACATGCAAATGTCGCTCGCCATCACCTCGACAAACTTGCCGCAGGTGGATATCTTGAGGTGCAAATTGCGCGACAAGACGGCGCGGGCGCAGGTCGACCTTCAAAGCACTACACCGCAACCAACCCCAATCAGTCGCTTGACTTTCCGGTTCGCAGCGATGATTTGGTTTTGTCACTTCTGGGTAAAGCACTAACGCTGCTAACACCACAAGAAGCAACTCTGATGGCCGAAGAAGTTGGCCAACAATACGGCCGAGCAATGGCGACAAGCCTCACGGGCTACGACGCGAATCAAACTCAGCGCTCTCTTCGCTCTGCGTTGCAAGCAGTAGCCGACGCACTCACAGCTCATGGTTTTGCCGCGCACACTGATCAGCGCAACAATCAACTTCGAATCGTCAACAACCACTGCCCGTTCGGCGACTTGGCAATTGAACACCCAGTTATTTGCGCTGTTGATCGCGGCATGGTCAAAGGAATGTTGACTGCCCTCTACGGCGAAACGAACCCAGAACTTTCGTCGTCGCTGCCAATGGGCGACACTTTTTGCGCAACGACTATTTAATTATAAATTTAATTTTTAATCGAAAAAACTAGTCGCCCCAAAATCTCTGTTCTAAAAACGGGTCGCCATACATGTGGTAACCGTTTTCTTCCCAAAATCCGGGTGCATCCGCCGGAATCAGCTCTAATCGGCGCAACCACTTTGGCGACTTCCAGAAATACAACTGCGGAATCAACAGTCGCACTGGCCCGCCGTGAATCGGATCAATGTCTGCGTCTTCATACGAATAAACAACCAATGAATCGTCGCGCATGATGTCGGCAAGCGGCAAGTTGGCGGTGTAACCGTGTTCGGCATGGCCCATGACATGTGTTGCAGTTGAAGAAACTTTTGCACGCTCGAACAAGTCTTTTACCCGCACGCCAGTCCATGTCGTATCGAATTTTGACCACTTCGTAACACAGTGAATATCGGTCGTGATTTTTGTGGCTGGTAAATCTCTCAGCTCGTCGAGCGAAAGCGTAAATGGTTTTTCAACTAGACCGTCGATTGTCAAACTCCACTCGCCTGGTTTATATGTCGGTACTTCACCAACATGTAAGACCGGAAAGCGATCGGTCAAATACTGACCTGGTGGCAGACGCGACTCATCAAACCCTTTAGCGGCCAACTCATCGCGATTGCGGTCGAAAAATCCCATTAGTTAATTCTGCCTTATTTCTTTGCAACATTTGTTTATCTTTGTCAAAGAAAGATACATTTCCGCTGTGACTATTTACTTAGTGCGACACGCCAAAGCTGGCAAACGCAGTGAATGGCATGACGAAGACGACCTTCGACCGCTCAGCGATACGGGTTGGAAGCAAGCAGAACTTCTCGCTGAGAGTCTCTTCAAACTTAAAGTCACCAAGTTGATCTCCAGCCCGGCGACGAGATGTTTTCAAACCCTTGAACCATTGGCCAAGAAAACAAAACTGCACGTCGAAATAGACAAGCGGCTTTACGAACATGGTGACGTTGCCGACATGTTAGAGATCGCCGAAGAAGTTGAAGATTCAACTGTCTTGTCTAGCCACGGCGACATGATTCCAGAACTAATCAAGACACTCGAGCGGCGCGGAATGAAGATCGAATCAAAGCCAGATTGGCGCAAAGCATCTGTCTGGGTTGTCGAGCGAACTAATCGCGGTTTCAAGTCGGCAGTTGCCCTCGCACCGCCAGAAATCGACGACTGATTTTTATTCTTGAAGTGCAGCGTCAACTTCAGCGACGATTGAATCAACAAAGCCTTTAACTTCGGCAGGCGGATTCTTCGCCGAGCAAATTGTCAACTGTTCTTTTGCCCCTTGTGGGTCGCCAGCCAAACGAAAAAGTGTGATGCCTAAAAAGCAATGCGCATCTGGATACTCAGAGTCAAGCGCGATCGCCCGCTTCAAATCATTCGACGCTGAACTAAATGCAAGTTGCTTTACTTCGTCGCCTGCATTGCGCGAAATCAGTGCCAGCAACCATGCTCGATAAGTAAGTGCCTCGATATTGTCCGGGTCGATTGCCAAGACTTCGGTATACAACTCAATCGCCGCCTTGGGGTCAACAAAGTTTGTTGCCCGAGCCCGCGAAAGTATCGAGGCTGTTGAATCTTCAATTGAGCCGGCTAGAGAGTCGCCCGAAAGTCGTTGACCTGATTGCGCAGCGACAAACCAACCAGCCAAACTGGCGAAAACTAAAACAACCAGAGTGGTAATCGCAGAGCGCCGAAAACTCTTTTGTTTTGGCTCTTGTTGCGGCACTTGCTTGTCGGCGTTAAAACTTTCGATCTGTTTGATTACAAGAGCAGTGCGTGAAACATAGTCTTTGCGCAGCGATTCAAAATCTTGATCGTCTAAATCGCCAAACTTATGTTCTTGCTCAAGATCACGCAAAGACTTGAGCAAAAACTCGCGCTGCTCTTGCAATTGCACCAGCAAGACCAAATTTTCGCTCATTTACTTTCGCTCTCGGCTTGATTTTTCAGCGCTTGGGCAACAATCTGTTCATCCTCGAGAGTTGGCGAAGTCGGCTTGTTTGTCCGCCACTTTGAAAACGCAGTGAACAACAAAAATGCCGAAAAGATCAACGCCGCAACAGGCAACGCCCAAACCAGAGAATCAACACCAGATGCACGAGGCACCAGCAGCACTTGGCCGCCAAAGCGCTGCTCGATATAACTCACGATTTCATCGTCAGTGCGCAAGCCTGAGGCGACCTGACGTGCAACCTCACTGCGAATCGACTCTGACGCCGGCGCTCGTGAAACATAAATGCTTTCACCCGAACAAGTTGGGCACGCCAGGTTCAACGTGATTGCATCAATTCGATCTTGTTGCGTTAATGGGCCACCAGAGCGACTCGCGCCAAACACAAGCAACACACCCACCAACAAAAACATTGCCAGCCAAATTGACCTGCGAGTCTTCATGAAACGAACTCTTCGCGCAATCGATTGACTTGTTCAGTCAAAAGCCCCGCGCTCAATTCGCCAGTGATTCGCAAACGAACGATTCCATTTGGATCAATGATCCAAGTTTCTGGTACTCGCGCCACACCAAAAGCGACGGCAATTGTGCCGTTGTCATCGGTGATCTTTGGCCACGTTCCGCCGTTTTTGGTGAAAAATTCTCGCACAGCATCTGAACTGTCATCGTTGATGATCGTGTAAAGCTCGGCAGCATTCGCATTGGCTAACTCGCTTGCGGCAAACTCGACGAGCAGATCATGTTCATTGATGCATGGCACACAAGTTGAATTGAAAAAATTCAATACAACCCACGAACCTTTGCGTCGCTCGAGAGCGAATGGCTCGCCGTCGATTGTTGTGCTTGCAACCGATGGTGCTGGCTGACCAAGCAAGGGCGACTTGGCAACAATGTCTTGATCTGGTTCAGAGACGACTAAAACCAAAAACAAAAGTGCAACGACAACGCCGACACATGCAGAGACAATCTTCACCAAGTTCTGAGATTTCAAGATTTAGCCACCTCGACTGGTGCACTTGTTGGCTCGGTTGGTTTTCGTCGTCGACCTGGAAAAGCCGCAAGTACGGTGCCAATCGCCATTAGTGCGGTGCCAATCCATAACCACATGATCATCGGTTTAATAAACACTTTGATGCGTGCTTCATTCGAGTCTTGTCGTACAGGTGGCTCGAGCGTCAAATAAATGTCGGTTGTTAAAGAAGTTCTTACCGACGGAGTTCCGACATTCATGCCGATGCGTGTGTATTTCGTAATTGCCGGCGCATAAATCTTCTTTCCATCCACCAAAACAAGCGCCTTCACACTGATGCTGCGGTCATCTCGAACTTCAACGACGTCACGCAGCTCAAATGTGTGGCCCGAAAATTGTGCCTCAACGTTTGCCACGAGTGAAAGTTCTTGACTCTTGCTGAAACTATTTGAAGCACCCAGAGAAACAGCGATCAGAATTACACCCAGATGAACAATCATTCCGCCATTGGCACGGCCAACAAGACCGCGAAGTCCCTGACGACGAGTTGCCAATACCACTTGACGCAGTGCCGCGCCCGAGGCAACTCCGCCAAGAGTAAAGGTCAACAGCGGGGCAACGCCATAGCTACCCAACAACAAACTTGCAACAAGTGCCGCCACACCACACCAAGCCGGCCAAAAAAGTCGGTCGCGCAAAGTCTCGGTTGAGGCTTTACGCCACGGCAGCACCGGTGCAATCGCCATCAAAGTGAGCAACGCCAAGCCGATTGGCATCGAAAGTTTGTTGAAGAACGGTGCACCAACTGCAATCTGTCGATCTTGCAAGGCTTCAATAATTAACGGAAACACCGTGCCCAGTAATACGACGAAGGCAAAAATTGCGAACAAAACATTGTTCGCCAAAAATGCGGCCTCGCGCGACAATGGTGAATCAATAACGCCGGGGCTACGAAGTTTGTCGCCACGCCAACCGATCAAGCCAACTGAGACAACCAACACGACGGCAAACATCGCCAAGAACCACGCTCCGATACCGCTCTCGCTAAACGCGTGAACGCTGTTCAGAACTCCAGAGCGTGTTAAGAAAGTTCCCAGAATCGTCAGACTAAATGTGGCGACCAACAAAGAGATGTTCCAAACGCGCAACATGCCACGGCGCTCTTGCACCAACACCGAATGTATGTATGCAGTTCCTGTTATCCAAGGCAGAAGCGAGGCATTTTCAACCGGATCCCATGCCCACACACCGCTCCATCCCAAGACTTCGTAACTCCACCAACTGCCAAGTGCGATTCCAAATGTTAAAAAACCCCAAGCAAAAAGCGACCATCGTCGTGTCGCGACAAGCCAACCTTCACCGACGCGACCCGTGATCAGTGCCGCAATTGCAAATGCAAACGGCACTGTCACCCCGACGTAACCGAGATACAAAATTGGTGGATGAAACATCACCAAAATGTGATTTTGCAACAGTGGGTTGGGTCCTGGTCCGTCTAAAACTCCTGGGGGGCCAAGCGCAAATGGATCTGCAGGAAAGTATGAAACCAGAAAAAAGAATGCGCAAACTATAAACATCACGCCCAGCGCCCAAGTTGCGATCACGTCTTGCATTCGTTTGCGTACCCAAATTGCAACAGCCATGGTGTAACCAGCAAGAATCAATACCCACATCAAAATTGAACCTTCAAGTGCGCTCCACACTGCGGCGAAGTTATAAAGCGCTGGCGTCGACCACGATCCCACTTTTTGCACATACGCCAACGAGAAGTCGCGAGTGATCATCGCGTATTCCATCGCCGCGAATGCACCGACTGCGGCCGCAAATATCAGCGTCGCGAATCGCGGAATCAAACGAATGATTTGTTGATCATTTCTGCGCGCACCCGCGACAGCAGCGAACGCACCAAAAATCGCACCGATGAAACCGACTAGAAGAAACGCACGACCAATCGTGCCGCTTATTCCTGCGCTTGCGAGCATGCCGCGCTCCCAGATGTTTCTAATCTTTCAGAGTTTTGCTCTACATATTCATTTGAGTGCTTGACTTCAATTCGATTTGACTCGAAAACTTCATTAACCATGCGCCCGTGAGCAACAACCGAGATGCACTCTTGAAACACACCGCCTGGGTCGCCGGCATAAGCAACAGTTATTGACTTGTTATTGAAAGTCAGGACAAAGCTTGTTTTATTGTCAGTTTTCTTCAATGAGTTTTGCTCGACCGTGCCTTGCACACGCAGTCTGCTCGTGGTCTCACAGCCCGACCGCACGCCGATCTCATCAACATTGCAGTAGTAGTCGATCGCTGAAGTCAAAAACTGCGTCACAATTACGACACCACCCACACCAACGAGCGATAGCAAAACTATCGGCATCCATCGACGACGTTTTTTAGATGGTTCAGTTGGTCTAGGTGTTAGATCCACTACAGCCAAGTCTTGTCTTGATCAGAAACTGATTGAGATGAACTTTTTGCCCGACGCAACGTCGCAACCGCAAAAATTATGATCGCTCCGAGCGTCACGAGGTAAGAACCAAAAATAAAACCAGCGTCTTTCATTTAACTGGCGACCCCTTCTGCTCGACGAGTAGCAATCGCCGCATCAAGACCCTGAGAGTTGGCAATGTCAACGAGCAACATCGTTCGCTGGCGATGTAAAACAAGCCAGACAAATACAAGTGTGAACCCGACGACTCCACTGAACAAAGTAAACAACATCAGTCCATCCATTTTGACGTCACCGCTCGGATTCAAAACTGTTGCGCCTTGATGCAAACTTCGCCAAAGCACAACACTGAAATGCACTAGCGGAATTTCAAGCACGGCCAACATCGCGACGACCGCAGATCTGCGAGCGCGTTGCTCTTTTGAACCCTCTAAGCGACGAACCGCGAGGTAACCAAGATATGTCACGAACAAAAATGCTGTTGTCGTCAAACGCGGGTCCCACTGCCAGAACTCGCCCCACGTCAGTCGCCCCCACAGGCTTCCGGTGATCAGGGTGATCGCCATGAACATAACGCCGACTTCAGCCGATGCTCCAGCGAAACGATCAAAGCCCATTGAGTGTTTCTTGCCAAAGAGCCAGCCTGCAGATGCAACAGCAGTGACGATGAAAGCAAGATATGCAATCCATGCCGACGGCACGTGCACATACATGATTCGCACTGACTCGCCTTGCACAACATCTTGCGGTGTGAAAATCAATCCGCTTACGACAACCCAGGCCATCACCAAAATTGTCACCACGCCAATAACTCGAGTCGCCCGCGTTCCAGTTGGGGATGTTTTTTGCAAAACTAACGACATTAAACCATCTCTCCTAAAACTGTTTCTAAAAATCTATTCGTCGATCAACGGCCCGAAAGCCAAAGAACCACCGACGCCGAATACTGCAGCAAAAACGGTAAGCAAACCAATCCATGCCCAGCCTTCAGATGTCTGTGCTCCGCCACTGCCAAAAGCCGCCTCGGTGGCTCTAGTTGCAGCAATCAGAACCGGCGCCACAACTGGAAGCAACAACAAAGGAAGCAGAGTTTCGCGCCCTTTTGCACCAGCAGTGAGACCGCCATAAAGAGTACCAACGAAGCCCAAACCAGTTGTAGCGCAAATCACGCAAGTGACCAACAACACCAGACCATTCAAGTTCAGGTCGACTCTATATAGAAGGAGTGCGCCACATACGAGAACAACATCAAGTGCAACAAGTTTGACGGCAAGAGCAATTGCTTTTCCAAAGAACACTGCCGAGAGATCTACGCCTGCAACACGCAGAGAGTCAAGCGCGCCATCTGTCGTGTCGACCGCAAACGAGCGTTGCACGATTATGAACAGCGAAAACAACGTCGCCAACCAAACCAATCCGCCGGCTACGCGCTGCAAAACGTCGTCGTTGTCAAGAGCAAATGCAAACATCACCAACACGAGTCCAGCAAAAGGCAGAACTTGATTCGTCAGAACACGACTGCGCAGTTCAATTCTCAGGTCTTTCAGCAACACCGCACTAATCACCTTGCTTTTAGTCACGCTCTTCATGATTCACTCACCACGCCACCCGAAACCGTCAGACATCGCGTTGCTAATTTTTGAGCCCGATCAATTTCGTGCGATGCGAATACAACGGTCGCCCCTGCCTCGCGTGCTGAACGCAAAGTTCGATCTAATTCGTCACGACCTTGCGTGTCGAGCCCCGCATGTGGCTCGTCGAGCAACCACAGTTGCGCTCGGCGCACAATCAAAGTGGCGAGAGCACATCTGCGTCGCTGCCCTGCCGAAAGATTTGCCACGCGAGTCTCGCTCAACCGATCGGCTAATCCCATCACACTCATCGCCTGCGCAACATCTTGAGCGGATGCTCCGACTAGTCGCGACCAGAACGACATGTTTTCTGCAACTGTCAAGTCTTGAAACAACCCGTTGGCGTGACCGAGCAAACCAACTTTTGTCCTCACCGCGTAACGATCTAAGCGCAAGTCACAATTCAAAACGCGCGCATCACCGCGATTGATCGGCAAAAGTCCGGCGCAGGCGCGCAACAGAGTTGTCTTACCCGCACCATTGGGGCCTTGGAGCAAAACGATTTCGCCGGGCGCCACAGAAAAAGTTGCTCCAGCTACTGCAGGAAAGTTCTCGTAGACAATTACAACATCGGCGAACTCAATCACATTGCTGTGTGCGACACCTGGTGCAACACCGTTTGCTGCGCTCAAAACCTCACCTAATTTCCACGAAACTTTGGTGCACGCTTCTCTAAAAACGCCGCCCGACCTTCTTCAACATCTTTACTTGCCCATGCTCGATCACGTGACCAACGCACAAGTTCATCGACACTTGGCGTTGGCGACGAAGCGCTCAGCGCAACCTTGTGGCCGGCGACAGATAGCGGTGCGAGCATTGCAATTTCATTTGCCCATGCACACGCATCTTCAAGATTGCCAATTCGATGCACGCCACCCAAACTTGCCAACTCTGCTCCAGAATAATTCTGCGCCGCCAACAGCATCGCCCGAGCCACTGGCCAAGAGAACTCACGCGTCAGTCTTTCAACGGTCCAATGATTCACAACCAGTCCGAGTCGCGCAGCAGGAACGCCGATAATGCTGCGAGCCGTCGCCACACGAAGATCACACGAAACTGCAAGTTGTGCTCCAGCACCAAGTGCGTGTCCATCAATTGCGGCGATCGTTACAGATGGCGAAGTTGCAAGTTGAATCAAAAATTTGTGCAGCGTTTCGGTAAAAAGTGTTTCTCGCACACCCGACAGATCGGCGCCCGAACAAAAAGTTTCGGCTGCACCGGTCAAAACAATCACACGGGTCTCACGCTCAGATGCCTGCTCAAGGGCTTCTGCAAGCTCTTCGAGTGTTTGCTGATCAACCGCATTTTTTCGCTCGGGCCGATTGATTGTGGCGACCAGCACAGACTCGCTCCACTCAAGTTTCAACGTCATTGGCGCATACCCCGTAACATAATCACAACGTTATGAATTCTCGCACAGAACCCCAAGATCCCAACAGCGACCCGATTCTCGTTAAACGAGCGCTTATTTCAAATTGGGCAAAACGCGCCAGCAATTTGGGATACATCCTGTTTGCGTTTTCAATGCTCGCCGTAATTTGGGGTGTAGTTGTTGAATTCACTCCTGCTGCGAGCGGTGTAGCAACAATCACACTCATCGGTGGATGTGTCGTTCTTGCCCCAGCCATTCTCGTGCAGTATTCAGTAAAGGCTGCCGTGCGCGAAGAGCGTGAAAACGGATTATAAATTTTCAGCCTCAAGTGTTTGCTGACCAACTGTTTTGTCAGCAGTTCATTTCGCAATTTTTTGTCAGCTATAGACTCAAAACGTGCACCCATCTACCGAGCATCATCCGGCATTTGAGGAGTATTGCGAATGCATCTTTGAACTGCAAGAAGACAACGTCGATTTAATTCAGGCTCGAATTGCCGATCGACTCAGCGTTTCTCGCGCATCGGTTTCAGAAATGATCAAGCGCATGGAGTCTGAGGGGCTTGTAAACCTCAGCGGTTCAAAAATTGCTCTGACATCCCAAGGTCAAACTTTGGCCGAAGGCATCGTGCGCAAGCACCGCTTGGCAGAGTGTTTTCTGATCGATGTACTCGGACTTTCATGGTCAGCAGCGCATCACGAAGCCTGCAAATGGGAGCATGTGATAACTGAAGAAGTTGAAGTCGCCCTTGCAAAATTGCTCGGCAATCCAACTGCGTGTCCGCACGGCAACCCAATTCCGGGTTCCGCATATCCAACGACATTGCTTTCGCCGCTCAACACCATAAAAGTTGGAGACTCATTTGTTGTGGTGAGAATTTCAGAAGAGATAGAAGAAGCAGCCGGAGCACTCGACACTCTTGAGGCAAACAAACTCTTTCCTGGTCGAAGCGGGACAGTGACAAATAAAAGCGAAGATGGTGGTGTCAGTGTTTTAATGTCTGATTCGGCAAAGGCTGCGCCAACTGTGATTAATTCATTTATCAGCAGTCGCCTGCTGGTTACAGCACAAAAGTAACCTCAATAACTCATGACATCTAAAAGTCAACATCTCGTCAAATGCATTACGCCAATTGCGTTGTTGTGCCTCGCAGCAAGTTGCGCAACCACGATTAACGAGTCAGCCACTACGACGATTGCATCTGCCCAACAAGAGGCGACTCAAATCACAGTTGATCTGACTTTGACCCGTGATGAGCTTCTCGCCCAAATGTTGCAGTCAATCAACAAACTCAGTGACGCGATGCAAAAGGCTGATCGTAAAGCAGCAACCCTAGAACTTGAGCAAATAACGCTGCTCAGCTCTGCGGTTCGTCCAGAAATTCTGCAAGTAAGCGATCAACTGGCGGCAGATTTTGATCGTGTTGTTGCACTTGCCCAAAGTTCTGTTGAGCGCAACCGACCAGCTGACGCAGATAAAGCACTGCGGTTTTTGCCCTTAGTTATTGAGTCGCTAAAAAACTTTTAACTAAATATCTTTAGTTGATCATCGCGCTCGGCAACGGCTGACTATGCAACACGGTCAAACGACGAGTAGAACGAGTGAGTGCGACATAGAGAGCTCGCAAACCATGAGTTTGCGCGGCCACGATTCTTGCTGGCTCGACCACGATCACTCCATCAAGTTCAAGACCTTTGACCACGCTGACTGGCACCACGGTTAACCCCGATTCAATACCTGAACTTCCGGCTCGACCATAACTAATTTTTGCCGAATCAAGCACGCGACAAACTTCTTCAGTCATTTCGTCTGGGCAAACTATTGCGATATTGCCGTCGCTGATCTCGTCAACAAGAGATTTTGTCTCACTGATCAACTTGGCCGACAATTCGCTGCTTTGACAGTTCACAAACTTTGGCGCCTGGTCGCCTTCGCGCACAGAAACTGGTGCAACTTGTGATGGCGCGGCGGCCTGCATTACTCGAGTCGCTAAATCCATTATTTGTTTTGGAATTCGATAGCCAACGGTAAGACCAATAATTCTTGACGGGTTCTTCTTCGGCAAATGTGCCAAAACTTCTTGCCAAGATGCTGGAGCATGCGCAGATGTTGCTTGAGCAATATCTCCGACGATCGTCATTGATCCGTTCAAAGATCGTCGCGAAATCATTCGCAACTGCATCGGCGACAAGTCTTGAACCTCGTCAATCACAATGTGCCCATAGGTGCGAATCTCATCTGCTTCATTGATGCGTCCGTTGCGGCGCGGTCGTGGCCCCAACACTGCAAGGGCTTCATCTAGTACGGCGACATCGGCCTCGCTGAACTTCACGTCAGCCAAAGAAGTCGCACGCGGTCGATACAGCGATTCGTATTCTGAGAGCGAACAGACACTCTGGGCCGCAAGACGCATCAATGCTTTTGATGAATACAGATCGTGCAACAACTCTGCTGGGGTCAAAACTGGCCACATGTAGTTCACCACTGCTTGAAACTCTTTCAAGTCGCGCAACGAGTCTCGTGTTGCTTCAAGGTCAAGTTCTTGGTTGTGGCTCGATGCAATCATCGCCGTGACGATTTCAGTTTCAACCCAGTGGTGCGCGGCGTTATGTCGACGAAAACGTCGACGAGCTTCACGCACAATCGTTGCCGATTCGCTGCTCGTCAAGCGCAAATATCCAGCACCAAAACCAATTTCAACGTCTTTGCGCAACGCCCGCTGACGATCGCCGACGGCATTGACAACAATCTTTGCCATTCGCAGATCACCTTTGATGCGGGCAACCGACTCGGCGTCTTTGATCGAATAACTGTGACCACGCACCAAATCTGCCAATACAAACTGTTCAACACCTGCCTCGCCAAGCGATGGCAAAACTCTTTCGATGTAACGCAAGAACACGCGATTCGGACCAATCACCAGAACGCCTTGATCTTCAAGCGGAAATCTAAATGTGTAGAGCAAATAAGCCGCACGATGCAACGCGACAACTGTTTTGCCCGTGCCCGGCCCACCTTCAACAACCAACACACCTTGTTGTGCTGAGCGAATGATTTCATCTTGCTCGGCTTGAATCGTCGCCACAATGTCGCCGAGTTGTCCCGTTCGCCCGCGAGACAAGACGCTCAACAACGTGCTGTATCCGCGCAGAGTTGGTGCACTCGAAACTGGTGCGCCATCAAGACCTTCATCGTGCCCCACACCGAGATGACCAGCACCAAATAGTTCATCTTCAATACCAAGAAGTTGTTGACCTTGAACCGCGAAGTGACGACGACGCGCTAAACCCATCGACTCACGACCAGTCGCGCGATAAAACGGTTCGGCAACTGGCGCACGCCAGTCAACAACAACAGGCTCACGATTCGAATCAGCGACGGCAACACGTCCAATATGAAAACTTTCAAATGTTTCGGGAGATTCTGTGAGCCGATCAATGCGTCCGAAAACAAGTGCCGAATCTCCCAAATCGAGTTGCGTCAAACGGCCAACTAAAACTTCGTCAAATGCGTTGCGTTCATACCGGGCTTGAAAGGTTCCACCCGTTGATGCCTCGTTCATTTCGCGAATTCGCCAGGCGTCCTGACGCGTCTGCTCGAGACACTCATAGGCATGGTCGATGAACTGCTGTTCTTCGGCAAGTTCGGGGTGCTGTTGGGTCATTAAATCTCGCAGATCCTAAAAAATGGGGTTTTCCAACTCTACCGACAATCTTGTAATTCTCAGCACAGTTTTACCCTGGTGCACACATCACGAGACACTGCCTAGATGAAGGTTCTTGTCACAGTCAAAAATATGCGAACAAAAATTTGTGCCCTGCGAAAATCTATGCAAAAACTATTCGTTCTGTGCTGCTTTGTTATCGGTGGTTGCGGGGCATCACCAAGATCAGTCGAAACCACACCAGCGGTGTTTCACGAAGAGTCGGTCCGTCCGCTAAATAGTGCGATGGCGAGGCAAAACGAGTTGATCTCACCCAGCAGTGCCGTTGACCAGAGCATAAATCCGTTTGACTCGGTGGCTACTCGATTTGACGCATTCATTGATTGGCACAAAAACTGTTTTCACAAGCCCAAGCAATGTGAACTTGACGAATTCATAACTTCTGGCACACCATTTAGCGACAATTTTTCACAAATAATCGCCCGTAACCAAAAGCACAACATTTACTCACAGCCAGGTCGTGGTGAGCGTAAATATTTCGTTAATTCAATTTCTAACGACCCAACAACAATGACCGCAACAGTCAGTGGCTGTGTTTACGACACAGTAATTTTGTTTCTTGACGGCTTCATTTTTGACGACAAAGTTTCGTCGTCGCTGGCAACCTGGCAGTTTTCGTGGCAAGACAATCGCTGGTCATGGGTTGACTTCCAAACTTATAAAAAGCTTTACAACGTCAATATCTGCGAGGGCTGAAATGAAATTAAGTCGAGTCTTGCTTGCAACCATTTTTCTGTCTTGCATATTGAGTGATAGCGCCATTGCTTCTAATGACAACTCAAATCAAGTTCGCGATATTTTCGGCACTGTCGTAGATCGAACAATCATCGCTGGCATCATGATCGGCGACAATGAAACAACTGGTGAATCCGAAGACTGCGATTGGGCCGAGTCAGCGGTCCGCGATTCAGGACGTGGTCAAACTTTTGGCAACGAAGTTGAAAAAACAATTGACTCAATCTCATTTCGTCTCTATGACAGAAAATGTTCTGGCCAAAATACTTCGTACCACTGGATTGCAACTGTGGGTCCAGAGACGATTGCGCGCAGCGCTGCGAGCATTGCTTACGATTTGATTCCCGCGCCATTCGGAGATTTCGCTCCGCCCGCTCGACAAGGCCTGATCAACATCGGTACTTGGTTTTGGGTCAGTGCATTTGTTTGGCAGCCAAAGTCGGTGACCGCATGGGTGCCATCACCGATCGGTCCAATTGTCGTGACTACAACAGCAACGCCATACAAATTAATTTTTGATCCAGGCGACGGCGTTTTTGGTAGCGGTAAAAAAACTTGCACTGGTCCAGGCCTCAAATGGAACTCAGTGATTGGTGACAATGTTCCTTCACCATGCATGTATACGTATCGACACTCATCGGCAATCAAACCAAACGGATTGTTCGCTGCCAGCACATCAATCGTCTGGCGCATTACCTGGCGTACCAATCAGGGTGTCTCTGGTGTCATGCCTGACGTAACCACATCTTCATCGCATCAAATGCGTATCCGTGAATTTCAAGCCCTCGTTACTTCTTAAATCCACACTGGATACGGGATAACCGTCGAAAAGTCTGCGCGTAAAGTCAGTCAATTAAGTTCAAGAAAATTAGGAATCGACCCTGTGCCTTGCTACCCTTGAAGAGGCACTTTCGATCATGGAAGTGCATTACAAAATAACAAGAAAGAAGTACAAGCTATGCCAACCGGTACCGTGAAATTTTTCAATGACGAAAAGGGTTACGGATTTATCTCGCGCTCTGATGGAGAACCAGATATTTTCGTACATTTCTCAAACATTGAAGGCACCGGGCGTCGCACCCTTGTTGCAGGCCAAGAAGTCGAGTTTGAACTCGGCCAAGGTCGCAAGGGCACCGAAGCCAACAACGTCCGCGCTATCTGAGCCTCGCGCTTAAGCGCAGCTCACACTCAACAACTTTTTGTTAGGTGTGTTTCGTCTCAATAGTTAGGTTGATCACCATAAACAGGTGATGTATACGTTCGCCCCCGATATAGTTCGGGGCGTGTCAACATCAAAAGAACAGATCCTTATTGACCGTCGCTATGCGGCAGTCTTAGCAACAATCTCCGATGATTCGCTAGCCGCAATGGCCAGCGCGCTTCCCGAAAAATTGCGCGATCCATTTGCGAAAGTCGCTGGCCTACCGGCCGGCGCACTTAGCACCAAAGAAGGTCTTGGCGCGAAAATTCGTGCAGGCTTCAACTCTCGTAAGTCGTTTATCAACGTCGGGGTTTTGCTCAGCGAGCCATGCACCGAATATTGCATCGAAGAACTCGGCAGTGCTGCAGATGACCCAAATGTCGAGCACTTAAAAACGACGCTCCCTGGGGCAATCGAGAAATTCGGTCTTGATGCCACTCGCTTGATGGCAATTCAATACTCGGCCAGTTTGAATGGCTTCAAACAGCTTGTGGCTACAGACGAGAGATTCATGGTCCCGAAAACTGGCGCAACTCAAATTGCGCCAACGTTGGCTCCGGCTAAAAAAGATTCAAAAGAAGATCTTGAAAAACGTCGACTTCGTCGCGAGCGCCAAGAAAAAGAGCGCGAAACAAAACGTCAAGCCGATCTTCAGCGACGTATTGCTCGTAACCGAGTCTAAAAAATAATGGTTTCAGCACGTTTAGGTTGCGTTGACGGTCGCGCAATTCTTGTCGCAGACTCTTTGGACAAATACGTCGATATCGAGAAATTTTCTGGCGGCAAACTGCCTAGCGAGCCGATGGCGTGCATTGAACTTTGGTCTGAGGTCTGCAGTCTTGCCGCGTCGCTCGCGTTGGCCAAAGCAACTGATTTTGTCCCTCTCGACTCCAACAAACTCGACTGCCCCGTGCCACGGCCGCGACAAATTTTTGCGATCGGCATCAATTACAAAGCCCACGCTGCCGAGATGAATCACGGTTTGCCAAAAGAACCGCTCGTGTTTACCAAGTTTCCAAGCTCGCTTAATTCTCCATTTGGTCAAATCAATCTGACCGGCGAAAAATGCGACTACGAAGCAGAACTAGTGGCGATAATTGCCAAACCAGGTCGCAATATCTCTGTTGCCGATGCTTGGAGCCACGTCGCTGGTCTTTGCGTTGGGCAAGATTTCTCTGATCGTGAATTGCAATATGCCAACACTCCTCCACAATTCAGCCTTGGCAAGAGCCGCGCAGGCTTCACTGCAATCGGTCCATGGATAACCGACGCAGCGACGCTTTCAACCCGCGCCAATCTTGAAATGACATGCCGCGTATCGGGTGAAGTCATGCAGAACACTCAAACCGACGACATGATCTTTGAAGTTCCAGACATTGTTTCTTATTTGTCGGGCATCTGCGAACTTTATGCAGGTGATGTCATCTATACCGGCACGCCTTCTGGCGTCGGCGCTGGACGCACACCACAAAGATTTCTTCGCTCAGGCGACATCGTTGAAACAACGATTCAAGACCTCGGCACTTTAATTAACATCTGCAAATAGCAACTTGGCTGCACGCTCTCGCGCGCAGCCAAGCAACTTCAGTCTTTGTGACGTACTAGTTCAAATTCGGTGTAGGCCGACACACCCATTTCGCTGTCAAGACCTGCAATTTCATCAGCTGCAGTCGGACGAATACCGCCCTTTGTAAAACGATTCTGAAGTGAAAAGAAGCCGTATGACAAAGTGAAATTAACAACCAAAATCGTTACGGCACCAAGAGCCTGCGCTCCGAATTGTCCCCAATCGCCTTTGATGATGCCAGCAACACCTGTTGATTCTGAACCGTTCCAACCTGCGCCGTAAGAACCATTTGCAAAAATACCAACAGCTAGCACGCCGAACATTCCGCAAACGCCGTGCACGCTGATCACGCCACAAGGGTCATCAATTCGCAAACGTTCTTCGATGAAAATGGTCGATTCAATTACAAGAATTGCGGCCACTGAACCAATTAATGCCGCAGCCCACGGCGAAACAAATGCGCACGCCGCTGTAATCGCCACGAGACCAGCCAACATTCCATTGATCATCATTCCCGGATTTGGCTTTCCCGTGCGTCGCGTAATCCAAAACATTGAAGCGACCGCGCCAAATGCGCCCGAGATTGCCGTATTGGCCGCCACCGTTGCGAATTGCACATCGGTTACCGAAAGTGTTGACGCTGCGTTGAATCCGAACCACCCGAATAACAGAATAAAAGTTCCGAGCATCGCCATTGGTAAATGGTGGCCAGGCATTGGCAACGACTTTCCTTCAGGTGAATACTTTCCGATGCGCGGCCCGAGCACCATCGCCCCGGTCAAACCAGCCACGCCACCCACCATGTGCACAACTCCAGAACCTGCGAAGTCGACGTACCCAGCACCAAGCGACATTGTCGCCCAAGTTTTTGACAACCATCCGCCGCCCCAGGTCCATGCTGCGATTACTGGATAATAAAACGCGCCACAGAAAAGTCCCCAACCAATAAAACTGTTCCATCTCCAACGCTCAGCCATCGAACCAGTGGGAATCGTCGCGGTTGTGTCCATAAATGCAGCCATATACAAAAAGAAACCCAGCAGTGCTGGCGTCACATTCGGGCCAGACAATGCCCAGCCACCACCCCATGCAAAAACCCAGTTGCCTGATCCGATTAGTGCTTGACCAACAGGGTTATCTAAGCCCATTGCTGAATAAGTGAAGCCGCCAAAAGCCAACGGGAAACCCACAAAGAAAAACGCCACAAAGCCCAAGCCAAAAATTGCAAAGTTCGTGCTTACAACGTGAGCCGCGTGTTTAGCGCGACAAAATCCCGTTTCAAGCAACGCAAAACCAGCCTGCATAAAAACCACCAAAGATGCGCCGATCACTACCCATAAAAGCGAAACTTGCGCCCCAAGAACTGTCACGTCTGAATTCATTACTCCTCATTTCGTTTAACTGAACAAGTGAACAAACCGTGTTTCTAAACACGTGCACGACGCTGTGACTGCCCAGAACCTAATTCACCAATGTTTCGTAACTGTCTGAGAATTGTTACGGGAGTGTGGCTTTTTCGCATCTGGTTAACTTTTTGTCCACCCCACCGAATTAGGCTGAGGGCATGACAATCGAAGCCACCAAAACCCAGGCCTATTTAGATGACCGCGCCCACGTGTTTCACTCGTGGTCAGCACAAGGCACCCTAAACCCAACCGAGATTACGGGTGGCGAAGGCTCATATTTTTGGGATTCAAGCGGCAAAAAATATCTCGACTTCACAAGTCAATTGGTAAACCTAAATATTGGCCACCAACATCCAAAACTTGTGGCTGCGATTCAAGAGAGCGCCGGCAAACTTTGCACAGTTGCACCTCCGTTTGTTAACGCGTCGCGAAGCGAGGCAGCAAGATTGATCACAGAACTTGCGCCAGGCGATTTGAACATGGTGTTTTTCACCAACGGCGGTGCCGAGGCAGCAGAATATGCGACGCGAATGGCCAAACTTCATACGGGTCGCCACAAAATTCTGACGACATATCGTTCGTATCATGGATCAACTGCCGGAGCGATAGCGCTCACCGGTGACCCACGTCGTTGGCCAAATGAAACTGGCGCCTCTGGTGCCGTCAAGTTTTGGGGACCATATCCGTATCGCTCACCGTTTCATTCAAATAGTGAGCAACAAGAGTGTCAGCGTGCGTTGCAACACCTTGAAGAAGTCTTGATGGTTGAAGGACCTCAAACTGTTGCGATGATCGCCCTCGAAACTGTTGTCGGCACGAACGGAATCTTGGTTCCGCCAGATGGCTATCTGCAGGGCGTGCGCGAGATTTGCAACAAGCACGGCATTGTCATGATGTGTGACGAGGTAATGGCTGGTTTCGGTCGTTGCGGCGAGTGGTTTGCGGTCAATAAATGGAATGTCACGCCAGATCTGATTTGCTTTGCCAAAGGTGTCAACTCTGGGTACATACCACTTGGTGGCGTGGTCATCAGTCAAAAAATTGCTGACACCTTCCGCGATCGTGTCTTTCCGGGTGGTCTCACTTACAGCGGTCACCCGCTCGCTTGTGCCGCAGCAGTTGCATCAATCAACATCTTTAAAGAAGAAAAAATCGTTGAGCATGCACGCATGCTCGGCAAAGATGTGATCGGTCCAGCACTTGAAAAAATGAAAGCCAAACATCCGAGCGTCGGCGATGTTCGTGGTCTTGGTGTGTTCTGGGCGATCGAACTGGTAAAGAATCGTGAAACTCGCGAGCCATACGTACCGTTCAATGCATCTGGCCCTGATGCCAAGCCGATGATGGATCTGATCGTGGCCTGCAAAGAGCGCAACCTTTGGCCATTCACACACTTCAATCGCATACATGTGGTGCCACCGTGCAACACGCCGGTTGAAGATGTAAAAACAGGTCTTGCGATAATCGATGAAGTTCTCGATATCGCCGACAAACACTGCAAAAACTGACCTCGCCCAACACGCGAGTAAACATGCGCATCGTCTCGCTTCTTCCTAGCGCCACCGAAATCGTTGGCGAACTCGGGTTAATTGAAAACCTGGTCGGACGATCATGCGAATGTAACTGGCCACTTGAATCAGCCAAGGCAAAAGTCGTTTCTCTAAGCCGAGTTGATTCGCTTGCTCTTTCTGGTCCGCAAATTGATGCACAAGTCAGATCAGCAATGCACAACGGTGAACAGCTTTACGCAATCGAAGAAGACCTGTTGCGCGAACTAGCGCCAGATGTGATCATCACTCAAGACCTTTGTCGTGTCTGCGCAGTCTCAAGTGAAAACGTCTGCGATGTTGGGGCTCGCGTGATTTCACTTGATCCACACACAATTAATGAAGTTGCCAACTCGGTAATCACCGTCGCTAATGCTCTTGGCGTAACGACAAAAGGTGAACAAGTAGCCGCTCAAATGTTGCGCCGCGTTGAAAACGTTCGCCGCGCAGTCGCCGGCAAACCTCGGCCACGAGTTTTTATTGCCGAGTGGCTTGATCCACCTTTTGCTAGTGGACACTGGATTCCCGAAATGGTGGAGGCCGCAGGCGGTATCGAAGTTCTCGGTAAACCAGGTCTGCCATCAACGACCACGACATGGCAGGCGGTGCGCGAAGCAAAACCCGACATTGTTGTTTTTGCGCCTTGCGGTTTCGACGAAATACGTGCAGCGAAAGAAGCCGCAGCGCTTGCTCATGAGTTTGATCCATCTTGGCAAACTGCTTGTGTCAACGCTGACAGATATTTTGCTCGACCTGCACCTTCAATTGCCGACGGTGTTGAGCAACTCGCAAAAATCTTTCACGGATTAGAAATAAATTAACCGTGGCTCCACAAGGCAAAAACACTCAGCTTTCAGATCGCCCGTTGAATGTGCCGAGCCCACTCAGACTCGACCCAGCAAACAAGAACTATGCGGTTATTTTGGCCGCCCACCAAGACGCACTAGATCGCAACGCCGATGGATACATCGACCCAATAACTTCACTTTTCGTGATCACTTCCACTGTGCACAAAGCCCGCGGATACTGCTGCGACAACAACTGTCGCCACTGCCCCTACGCCTAGCACCGCGTCGGATTTTGGGTAAACAAAAAGGCGGGCCGCCGAAGCGACCCGCCCGTTTGTAATTCTTAACAGTTACTGAACTTAGTTGCCACCTTCGGCGAGTTCCACAACTTCGGACATATACGCCGAACCTTTGGTGTCTACGCCCATTACATCAAGCATCGCAAGCGCTGCTGTCACAATGTCGTTGGTGTAAGCACCAGCATCTGGAGCTTTTGTCAACACAGTGCCGCCTTCAAGGTTCTTCGCTGTTTGCGAAAGGCTTGATGTGCGATCCCATGCTGCTGCGTCGATCATTCCTGCGCCACCTGTGGCTGGCCAGATCAACTGGTTAACTTCGTTCATTTGCCACAACTGGTGACTTGCACCGAGCTTTGATCCCTTTGCTACGACAATGTCGCGACAAGCTTGGATGTCATCGCGGCAGAATGCCCAACCTTGAATTGATGCAGCAACAAACTTGGTTGCAGTCTCAACATAAGCAGGGTCTTCAAGGCGTGAGCCATCGGCCCAAATTGCGTCTTGCAACATACCAACACCTTCAGCCTCGTACGAAACGACGTTGAAGTCATCTGCTGTGTAGAGGGCGCCGGTTGCTGGGTTGATTGCTTCGAGAACTTGTGCGTACTCGTTGTATGTCATCGCTTCTGCTGCATCAATATCGCCAGACAGCAAACCTGCCATGTCGAATTGTTGCTGAACAAGCGTCACATCTTTTGCTGGATCAAGACCGGCCTTGGTGAGAGCGGCGAAGATTTCAAATTCGTTGCCGTATCCCCAGTTACCAATTTTCTTGCCCTTGAAATCTGCAGAAGTTGCAATGTTCGAATCTTTGAACGAAACCTGCAATGTGCCTGATCGTTGGAAGATCTGCGCGATGTTCACAATGTTTGCTCCGCCTTCACGACTTGCAAGCGCCTTGGAAACCCAAGAAATTGCGAAGTCGGCTTGGCCGTCGGCAAGCACGTTCTGTGGAGTGATATCCACTGCGCCTTCCATAATCGTTACTTCAAGACACTGATCGGCGTAGAAGCCCTGGTCTTGTGCTGCATAGTAACCAGCGAACTGAGCCTGGGTGAACCATTGCAGTTGCAATTTCACCGGTGTCGGTGTTGTGCACTCTGCAGGTGCTGTTGTCTCTTCAGTTACTGCACCTTCATCGGTTGCCGCATCGTCACTGCCGCCACAAGCGCCAACGACCAGCGACATTACCGCGATGCCTGCGAAGGCAAATTTTAATGTCTTTTTCATTATTTCTCCCCCGGGTTTGAGCCCGCTTTGTTTTTATTTAGTGTCACCCTTGCGAGTGGCACTCTCCAAAATAATGGAGACTGTGTAGAACGCTAGCCCAAGCAGGCATGCCCCTAAAACGTAGGCCCACGCCGCAGCGTTTTTGGCGTTGGCGATATTGCTCGTAATTCGGCTTCCGAGGCCGTTTTGGAGACCACCAAAATACTCGCTGACAAAAGCCGTAATCACCGAGGCTGGCGCAGCAACTTTTAGCGCCGTAAACAAATACGGCACAGCATTTGGTACTCGCACTTTGCGCAAGATTACAAACTCGCTTGCGGCGTAACTGCGCATCAGCTCAACGTGAGTTGACCGAACTTGTGTCAAGCCTTTGGCAACGTTAACCAGCACAATAAAATAAACAACAAGTGTCACCATCACGCGACGAGGAATCTCACTCGTGATCGAATACATATTGTTCAAAACTGCAACCAACACAAAAATTGGAATCGCATTTAAAGCAATCGCCAAAGGTGTAATCAACTCTCCTAAAAATCGATACCGACTCAAAATAAAACTCATCGCCACACCAAATACGGTGCCAACGATCAATCCGACGAGGGCATTGCCACCTGAAACCATTGATGCATCCCAAATGCGCGAATAATTCTTAAAAAATTGTTCAAAAATTTTTGACGGTGCAGCAAGAAAATATGGCTTAAGGTCAAAGCCTCGTACTGCTGCTTCCCAAAGCGCAAGAAATGAAACACCAAAAACTAGCGCTGGACCAATTTGTCGCAAACGAGCAATCACTCGCAGAGCATTATTTTCTGCCATGGTCAGCGATCTTCGACTCCACGAATTGCATTAGCTGCAGCGTGATCTGCGTGCGTGCCACGAAGAGCCTCACGTACAGCAGTAATGCTCTTGAAAAAACCATCGGCGGCACGAGTATCTTCATTGCGCTTTGACCCAAGGTCAACGTCAATCACTTCAGTGATTCGACCAGGACGTGGCGACATCACCACAACACGATTTGAGAGATAGACGGCTTCAGGTATCGAGTGCGTCACGAACACAACTGTCGTTGAAGTTTCGCCACAAATACGCAGAAGCTCGCCCTGCATGTACTCACGAGTCATTTCATCGAGAGCACCAAAAGGCTCATCCATCAACAACAACGGCGGATGCGCAGCAAGAGCACGGGCGATTGCGATGCGTTGCTGCATGCCACCCGACAACTGCCACGGATACAAGTCTGCAAACTCAGGAAGCTTCACGAGTTCCAACATCTCTTTTGCACGTGCTTCACGCTTGGCTTTATCCCAGCCTTTTAGTTCTAGAGGCAACTCAATGTTCTTGCTTACGGTTCGCCAATCAAAAAGCCCAGCTTGCTGAAATGCCATTCCGTAATCTTGATCAAGTCGCGCTTGAGCAGCAGTTTTATTGTTGACACTCACAGAACCAGAAGTTGGCTCAAGCAAATTTGCAATCAAGCGCAACAAAGTTGACTTGCCACAGCCCGAAGGACCAATCAAAGAAACAAACTCGCCTGGATTAACCGTCAAGTTAACGTCGATCAATGCGTCGACTTGTTTTGTCGTACCTTGATTAAAAATTTTGCTCGCGCCGGCAACTTCTAAAGCACTCACGTTGTCGTCTCCTTGGGTCGGTTTCGCATTAATAAAACATCAGACAGTGCGACGAGCCCCGACATCGTTATACCCAGTGCCGCTGCACCGAAAACCGCAGTGAAAACTTTCGCCGGGTCTCCGGTCGCTTCGCGCGCGTATTCAATGATTAACCGACCAATGCCACCCTTGAGACCGGTGCTGATTTCAGCGACAACAACACCAACAACCGCACCAGACGCACCAAGTTTGAACGCCGGAACCATGAACGGCACCGCCGCAGGAAACCGCAACTTAAACAGCGTTTGCTTCCACGACGCCGCATAACTATCCATCAGTTCAACCGCTGCTGCGGGCGCACTGGCGAGCCCTCGCAAAGTGCCAACAGCGATCGGAAAAAAAGCTAGAAAAGTTCCAAGAATTGAGGCTGACAGCCACCGTGGCCAAATGAACGATCCAATTTCTAACTTGCCACCCCAACTTACGACCAGCGGTGCGAGCGCGATCAACGGCACAGTCTGCGACATCACGAGGTATGGCAACAATCCGCGTTGCACTATTCGGTAGCGCGACATCAACACTGCAAGACCTACACCGATCGTTGTACCAAGAAAAAATCCAACCAAAGACAGGCGCAACGAGAACATCGCACCAGACAGAACAACAACCCAAATTTTCTTGTCTGACCCCCGAACCTCAGGTCGCCCATATCGGCTCAACATTGTCGAAAAGTGTGGCATCGCTGTGTCATTTGCTCGCGGCAAAATGCTTACGCCAAAGAACTTTCCTCCGTCTTGTGGCCCAAGAATTTTGTATAGCTCCCACAAGACAACTACCGAGGTAATCGCCACAACAAACATTGCCGAGCGATACGCGATGCGACGCGCCAACATTTTTACTTCTTTGCCCGACTCAGCGCCGCAATCTCGGGCAAAATTTCTTTGCCGTAAGCCTCAAGAGTCTGCTCTTTGCCGTCGTGCTGCAAATAAACCGAGAACTGATCAACCCCAAGACCCTTGAGTTCTTTCAAACGCTTTAGGTGTTCATCAACGTTGCCCAAAATACAAAAACGATCCACAATCGAATCGGGCACAAAAGTTGTGTGCGTGTTTCCGGCTTGGCCATGTTGTTTATAGTCATAGCCCTCGCGACCCTTGATGTAATCAGTCAACGCTTTTGGCACGGCGCTTGATTCGCCGTAACGCGCGACGATGTCAGCCACATGATTGCCCACCATGCCACCAAACCAACGACACTGCTCACGCATGTGCGACATATCGTCACCAACATATGCAGGTGCTGCAACACAAATTTTTACCGAATTTGGATCACGACCCGAATCGCGTGCAGCTTTGCGCACTGCTTCGATTGTCCACGCGGCAATATCAATGTCGGCAAGTTGCAAGATAAAACCATCGCCAACCTCACCAGTCAACTGAAGAGCCTTTGGCCCATACGCTGCGACCCATACTTCGCACTTGCTCTTTGACGCCCACTCAAATTTGATTTTTGAACCGTTGTAGTCGACTTCGCGGCCATTCGAAAGTTCACGAATTACGTCGATACTCTCTCGCAAAGTCGCCAGCGTTGTCGGCTTTCCATTTGTTACACGTACCGCAGAGTCTCCACGCCCGATGCCACAGATAGTGCGATTGCCGTACATCTCGTTGAGCGTTGCAAACAAACTTGCCGTGACCGTCCAATCACGAGTCGCTGGGTTCGTGACCATCGGACCAACGATGACATTTTTTGTTTCCGCCAAAATCTGACTGTAAATAACGTACGGTTCTTCCCACAAAATGTGGCTGTCAAAAGTCCAAACGTGTGTAAAACCAAGGGCATCGGCCTTGCGTGCAAGATCAATCACCTGCCGTGCAGGTGGAGTCGTCTGCAGTACAACGCCGATGTCCACTTATTTACCTGCTGTGTGGAAAGCCGAGATCAACTGTTGACGTACGTGGGTCTGGCCAACGTGAAGTCACAACCTTGCCTCGCGTATAGAAATTGATGCCCTCTGGGCCGTACATGTGTTGGTCACCGAACAAACTCGCCTTCCAACCACCAAATGAGTAGTAAGAAACTGGCACAGGAATCGGCACGTTGATGCCGACCATGCCTACGTTCACGTCGTATTGGAATTGTCGCGCAACGCCACCATCACGAGTGAAAATCGCAGTTCCGTTTCCGAATTGATTGTCGTTAATCGCTTTCAATCCTTCGTCGTAACTCTTCACGCGCATAACGGTGAGCACTGGTCCGAAAATTTCTTCGTCGTAGCACTTCATTCCTGGCTTGACATGATCAATCAAACTTGGATTCAAGAAGAAACCTTCATCTTTTGCTTTGTCGGTTCCGTCGAGAACAACTTTTGCGCCTTCTTTTGCTGCACCAGTCACATAACCAGCAACTTTGTCGCGATGTTCACGGCTAATCAACGGACCCATTTCACTCGCAGGGTCTGAGCCTGCGCCAACTTTAATGTTTGGCACTTTTGATTTGATCTTGTTGACCAAGTCATCAGCGATTGAGTCAACTGCAAGCACAACAGAAACTGCCATGCAACGCTCACCGGCTGAACCGTATGCGGCACTGATCGCGGCATCTGCTGCCATGTCCAGATCTGCATCTGGCAAAACCAACATGTGATTCTTCGCGCCACCGAGGGCCTGCACACGCTTGCCATTTTTTGTACCGGTCTCATATACATATTTCGCAATCGGTGTCGAACCTACGAAACTCACTGCAGCAATGTCTGGGTGGTCAAGCAAACGATCTACGGCCACTTTGTCACCGTGCACAACGTTGTAAACACCATCAGGAAGGCCTGCTTGACGAAGCAAGTCGGCAACGAACATTGATGCCGATGGATCTTTCTCGCTTGGCTTCAAAATAAATGTATTGCCGCACATGATCGCGTTGGCGAACATCCACATTGGCACCATTGCCGGAAAGTTGAACGGAGTAATTCCGGTTACAACACCGAGTGGTTGACGAATTGAATAAACATCGACACCAGTTGATGCTTGTTCTGAATACCCGCCCTTGAGCATTGCTGGCACGCCGCAAGCGAACTCGATATTTTCAAGCCCGCGAGCAACTTCACCCAACGCGTCGCTCGGCACTTTGCCGTGCTCAAGAGTCAATAAGTTGGCGATCTCTTTGCGGTTTGCGTCAACAAGTTCGCGCATGCGAAACATAATCTCGGCGCGACGCGACAAGTTTGTCGCACGCCATGCCGGAAACGCAGCCTTCGCTGAAGCAACGGCCGCATCGACATCGGCAATATTTGCCAAGTCAACTTCAGACTCTTGCTTGCCAGTTGCAGGGTTAAACACCTTGCCTGATTTGCCAGATGTTCCGGCGACAACTTTGTTGTTGACCCAATGACTAATGCGATTCATTATTTCTCCTGTATGTGTGGTTTATTTAGTTCAGATATTGGCAGAGGCCACGCTTGATGAATTTGCCGTGCCCTTTGCGTCCGTGAAATTTATCATTTTCAATTACAACCATGCCGCGTGACAACACGGTGTCAACTTTGCCGTCAATGACGGTGCCTTCCCATGACGAGTGGTCCATATTCATGTGGTGCTTGTCGTTGATGCCGATCTTTGTCTTCTTGTTCGGATCCCAGATCAAGATGTCGGCATCTGATCCTGCGGCAATAATGCCTTTTTGCGGATACATACCGAACATTCGTGCCGGTGTCGTGCTGCAAGTTTCAACCCAACGTTCAAGCGACAGTTCGCCTTGCACAACGCCCTGATAAATAAGTTCCATTCGATGCTCTACGCCACCCATGCCGTTCGGAATCTTCGAGAAGTTGCCTAGACCGAGTTCTTTTTGATCTTTGTAACAGAACGGGCAATGGTCTGTTGAAACGATCGCGAGCTCATTCATGCGCAAACCCTTCCACAAATCTCCGTGGTGGTCGTGCGTGTCGTGCTTGCTGCGAATCGGTGGCGAGCAAACAAACTTCGCGCCTTCAAAACCTGGGCGAGCCAAGTGATCTTCAAGCGTCATATATAGGTATTGCGGACAAGTTTCGCCAAATACGTTTAGACCCTCGTGGCGCGCCTCGGCCAGGGCGTTCAACGCTTCAGACGCCGACATGTGAACTATATATAGGGGTACGTTTCCGGCGACCTTTGACAAGACAATCGCACGATTTGTTGCTTCACCCTCAAGCAAACTTGGTCGCGAATACGAGTGATACTTCGGGTCAGTGTCACCACGTGCAATGTGTTGTTGCACAAGCACATCGATTGCAATTCCGTTCTCGGCGTGCATCATGATCGTCGCACCGTTTTCGCTTGCAGTTTGCATCGCGCGCAAAATCTGGCCGTCGTCGCTGTAGAACACGCCAGGGTATGCCATGAACAATTTGAAACTTGTTACACCTTCATGCTCAACCAAATAAGTCATGTCTTTCAACGACTGTTCGTCAATACCGCCAATGATTTGATGAAACGCATAGTCAACAGCGCAGTTTCCACCGGCTTTGCGATGCCATTCAGCCAATCCCTCGTGCACGTTTTCGCCATATCGCTGCAACGCCATGTCGACGATTGTTGTCACGCCACCCCATGCAGCAGCCGTGGTGCCGGTTTCAAATGTGTCGCTTGCTGAGGTGCCACCAAATGGCAACTCCATATGCGTGTGCACGTCGATGCCACCAGGCACTACGTATTTACCCTTGGCGTCAATCACTTTGTCGGCAGTCACGTTCAACGCGTCTGCTTTGCCGCGTTCAAACAATGCCAAAATCGTCTCGCCCTCAATCAACACGTCAGTTTCATGACGACCAGTCGGGCTGACAACGGTTCCGTTTTTAATAAGTATTCGCGCCATGTTTCCTCCCTGTGTTGTGGTTGTGATTTTTAAGTTTTTATCGCTCGACTAGCTCGTCGTATGCGTCTGGTCGGCGATCACGATAAAACGCCCAACGATCGCGCACAGTTTTAATTTTGTCCATATCGAGATCGCGAACGATCAACTCTGGCTTATATGGATCGCCCTGATTGCCGACGAACTTTCCTTCTGGGTCAACGAAGTAGCTCTGACCGTAGAAATCATCGTCACCAAGTGGCTCGATGCCAACTCGATTGATCGCCCCGACGTAATACATGTTGGCAACGGCAGCTGCAGGCTGCTCGATTTTCCAAATGTATTCGCTCAAACCTCGGCTTGTAGCTGAAGGATTAAACACGATTTCAGCGCCGTTCAATCCGAGCGCGCGCCAACCTTCTGGAAAGTGTCGGTCGTAGCAAATGTAAACACCGACTTTGCCGACAGCAGTATCAAAGATTGGATATCCGCCGGTGCCTGGTGTGAAGTAATACTTCTCCCAAAAACCTTTCACTTGCGGAATGTGTTGCTTGCGATACTTGCCAAGATATTTTCCGTCAGCGTCGATCACCGCTGCAGTGTTGTAGTACAAACCGGCTTGCACAATTTCGTACATCGGCAAAACCAAAACCATGCCAAGTTCTTTGGCCAGCGCCTGAAATCTTTTTGTAGTTGGTCCATCTGGAATTGGCTCCGTGTACGAGTAATACTCGGGCTCTTGCACTTGGCAGAAGTACGGACCATAAAACAATTCTTGGAAGCACATAACTTGTGCACCTTGCTTGGCGGCTTCACGAGCTTGCGCTTCGTGCTTGTCGATCATCGTGCCTTTGTCGCCGGTCCAATCGGTTTGCAATAACGCCGCGCGCACTGTGCGACCCATAATTTTCCCCTTACTTTTGAACTAATTGCTCTTCAAACTACCAGTCAAAACACCCTCAACATAAGCCCGAATCTTCGTATTCCCGTAATCATGCACCATCAACTGATCACGAATCCATCCACTATCGCGCTCCCACTGCTCATCAGAAACCGTGAGCAAATAGTCCAAGATTCGACCAATCTCTTCTTCGCTTGGATCATTCGTCCAAAACGGCCCCTTCTCCCCAAACTCCAACGGC
>JAEMTQ010000040.1 GCA_016462185.1 Ilumatobacteraceae bacterium | reverse complement strand
TGATAAAGCGCGGAAATTCCGAGAATGTATGTCATCGGCACTTTGTATTCTACAGACGAGCCACAGATGCACTGTGCCGTCAGAGAACTGACTGGTGGTTACCGAATGGTCGCGGGGAAGATACGAATTAGCGGTCGCGCAGTTTGGCCAAGAGGCGCAAAATTTCGAGATACAGCCAGACCATTGTCACCAAAAGTCCGAATGCTGCATACCACTCCATATATTTTGGCAAGCGAGCTTGTTCGCCGCGCTCAATAAAGTCGAAATCAAGTGCCAAGTTCATCGCTGCGATACCCGCGACGAGCAAACTAAAACCAATGCTGAGCGAACTTGAACTGTTGAAGAACGAAATATTGGCACCGAAAAGGCTGGCCAGAAACGACACTCCATAAAACAAAGCAACACCCATCGTTGCGCCGATGATTGTGCGACGCATTTTGTCGGTGACGCGAATAACGCCAGTGCGATAGAGCACGAGCATCACAACGAAGACTCCGACGGTTATGCCGACGGCTTGCAACACGATGCCGTCGTAGGCCGTATTGAAAACTTTTGAGATTGCACCAACAAAAACACCTTGAGCGATTGCGTAAATCGGCGCAAGAATGCGCGAAAGTTTTGGCTTGAAAGTGAGAACCAAAGCGACAACGAAACCTGCCAACGCACCGCCAATCGTCCATGCTGGAAACTGCACGGCACCATCAACTGATTCGCTGACTGATGTCCAGCCGAAAATTGCCGAAGCGAGCAACAACAATGTCAACAACAAACCCGCACTCGCTGTGCCGCTTGCAGTCATTACTTCGGATGATGCGTATGGCGAAACAGGGCCATCTGAAATCGGCGCATTAAATGTCGGTTGACTTGTGCGCTGATTCGCTTGCGGCGCTGCCCAACCTGAGTCGCCAGCAGAACGCTCTACAACTTTTGCAAATGACTTTTCATTAAGAATCGGATTTGACATAAGCAAATAATACAGCCTCGTGGGCGCGAGTGGCTTCGATGTGGCGGCAAACTAATCCGAAAAAAGACCCCTAATTTCATGCATAAAATTCTTCTTTTTGGCGTGTGAGATATGCACCTCGTCGGTATCGTTAGGCGTGTCGCACCCAGTGTGACGAATGAAATTCAATGTTATTTCGTGTGAAATTTGATAAACGGGAGATTTCGTGGCCAAAGAGAGAATTGACCGAGACGACGAAGATCTTGTCCGGCTTTATCTCACAGATATTGGTCAATATGTTCTGCTCACCAAAGATGACGAAGTTCGATTGGCTAAAGCGATCGAAGAAGGCAAATCTGCCGAAGCGTCTTTGAAGAAATCTGAAAAACAAGTCACTCCGACTCGTCGTCGCGAGCTGAACAAAGTTGTTCGCGCCGGAGCGCGTGCTGAACGCCAATTCGTGCAATCAAACTTGCGCTTGGTTGTGTCAATCGCCAAGAAATATCAAGCATCCGGGCTGCCGTTGCTCGACTTGATTCAAGAGGGCAACCTGGGTTTGATGCATGCCGTCGAAAAGTTCGACTGGCGAAAAGGCTTTAAGTTTTCAACATATGCAACCTGGTGGATTCGCCAAGCGATCACTCGTGGCATCGCCAATACGGGTCGCACGATTCGGCTTCCGGTTCACGCTGGCGACACGCTTGCTCGTTTGCAAAAAGCCCGCTCGCGCCTCGAGTTGAAGTTCGGTCGCCACGCAACGCTTGCCGAATTGGCAGAAGAAGTCGACATGCCAGCCGACAAAGTAACAGAAGCACTTCGTTTTGCTGCTGAGCCACTCTCGTTGTCAGAGCCATTGCGTGAAGACGGCGATGCCGAACTTGGTGACGTTGTTGAAGATCGTTCAGCAGAGTCACCGTTTGAAGTTGCCGCAACTGCATTGTTGCCCGAAGAAATTTCACGACTGTTGGCGCCGCTCGATCAACGCGAGCGAGAAATCTTGGCATTGCGATTCGGTCTTGACCGTGGCGAGCCACGCACACTCGAAGAAGTTGGCGAAGCATTTAACTTGACACGTGAGCGCATTCGTCAGATCGAAGCCCGCGCGATGAGCAAGTTGCGTCACCCGTCTAGCGACACTGGCGCTCGCGACCTTCTTTCGGTTTAATCTCGCCTCGACGTGTTGTGCGTCATCGGCGATCTTGTCGAAGACGTAGTCGTTTGGTTGCCGACAAACTTAAGTTACGGCACCGACACCCCTTCACGGATTGTTCGCACGCGCGGAGGTAGCGCCGCAAACGTCGCAGTTTTTGCCGGCGCCGTTGCTCAACAGCAACACAACAAATATCGCGCGCGATTAATTGCTCAAGTTGGCACCGACACGCTTGGTGATCAGCTTGTTGAGGCGCTCGAATCTTCGGGTGTGCACCCGTGCGTCGTGCGAAGTGGTCGCACTGGCTCGATCGTCGTGATTGTTTCACCAGACGGCGAACGCACGATGCTTACCGATCGTGCGGCGGCAACTGAGCTAAATCGTGCGCCAGCAAATTGGCATGAGGGTGTTTCAGTTCTGCACGTGCCTGCATATTCACTGTTTTCGCAACCGCTAAGTGATGCGGCTCAACAATGCATCGAGCAGGCTCACGAAAAAAATATTGCCGTATCAATTGATGCATCTTCAGCGTCGCTGATTAAGTCATTTGGTGTCGACAAGTTTCGCGATTTGGTGCACCAACTTCGACCAAAGATATTTTTCTGCAATGCAGACGAAGCAGAAGTGATGAACTTAAAAGAGCAACCCCTCGGCCTTGAGATTGTGGTGATCAAGGCTGGTGCTCGCCCAACTACGGTGATCGAAAACAGCGTTGTGCTGTCAGTTGATGTTGAACAAGTTGATGAAATTGTCGATTCAACTGGGGCCGGTGATGCCTTTGCCGCTGGCTTCTTGACGAAGTTTGCCGAACAGCGCGCTGGCGCAACGTCAAGTGCAAGTCACGACACATATATATGTGTCGTTGCAGGTCATGCACTAGCCACGCGCGTTTTGCGCAGTCCGGGCGCGACAATGGATACCCCATGACCGACTATCAAATCCGCATCAGCGACGAAGTTGGCCAAGCTCTGTTACGCGGTCAACCGGTGGTCGCCCTCGAGTCAACTATTTTTTCGCACTTGGGTTTGCCCTCGCCGTCAAACCTTGAAGCACTCAACCGATGCACAAGTGCAATTCGAAGTTTCAATGCAGTTCCAGCGATTACTGCAGTGCTCGACGGCGTGGCCCGAGTTGGTATCGACCAAGCAGATTGGCCCTTGATTTGTGGCCCAGCAAAAAAAGTTGGCGAACGTGAATTGGGTTTGGCGATTGCTCAGCGTTGGGCAGTTGGCGCAACGACCGTTTCTTCTTCATTGCTTCTTGCCGCTCGTGCCGGCATTCGAGTTTTTTCAACAGGTGGCATTGGCGGTGTGCATCGTGGCGCTGAAACTTCTGGCGACATCAGCAGTGATCTCGGCGCACTCGCCCAACATCACGTTGTCACCGTCTGCGCCGGCGCAAAATCATTTTTAGATCTGCCACGAACACTTGAATATCTTGAAACATTAAGCGTGCCCGTAATTGGTTTTGGCTGCGATTTCTTTCCAGAGTTCACTGTTCGCGAAGGCGACATTCCGATACCTGCACGTGTCGACACGATTGAACAACTCGCTGATGTTGTGCGAGCGAACGACGCGCTCGGCCGAAAAGGCGGCATCTTGACTTGCGTTCCCGTACCTGAAGCAGATGGTTTGTTTAAGTTGTTTATGGATGACGTCACCGAAATGGCGATAAAAGATGCGACCACGAAAGGCGTGACCGGTGCGGCAGTTACTCCACATATTTTGAAGTTCATTGCGCGCGCAACCCAAGATGCAAGCGTGAAAGCGAATCTCTCACTCGCCGAAAATAACGCGCGTGTCGCCGCGCAACTGGCTGTCGAACTACTGCGCTAAAAATCAACTGCCGCCGCGCGAAGAGTTTTGGCGGAGGCGGACGGGAATCGAACCCGCCAGACGAGGTTCACTCGTCCCAACCGCTTTGAAGGCGGCGGAGCCCACCAGGTACCCGGACACCTCCATCGCGAAGGCTACTTGTGGATTAATCGAATGACGCAACGCGAGTAACGCGCACACATCAGGGCACTTCGATCGCAAAAGGAGCAATCAGATGATTGTTTGTTGGTCAGTCAAGGGCGGAAGCGGAACAACAGTTGTGGCGTCGACATTGGCGCTTGTGCATGCGGCGCAATCATCACGCGGTGCGTTGATCGTTGATCTCGCTGGTGATGTGCCGGCGGTTCTCGGTTTGGCTGAGCCGACTGGCATTGGCGCAAGTGAGTGGTTGGCGCAACCAGAAAAATCTGCGCGAATGAGTTTGCAGTCGATTGCAATTCAAGCCACTGCGAATTTACAAATGATTTCACGTGGCGCAGTTTCAATAAACAGTTCAAGATTCGACGAGTTTTGTGCGTCACTTCAGACATTTGATCTGCCGATCATCATCGATGCAGGTTGCGGCGTGCCTGACGAAGCTTTGATCTCACGGGCGAGTTCTTCGCTGCTGATTACTCGCCCGTGTTACTTGTCGTTGCGGCGTGCCGCGCAACTAAACGTCTCGCCGACAGGCGTCGTGCTTGTCAACGAGCCGGGCAGGGCTCTTGGTAGACGTGATGTTGAATCTGTGATCGGTGCGCCAGTCACAGCCGAAATAACTTTTGATGCGTCAATTTCGCGCGCGGTAGACGCGGGCTTGCTTGCGAGTCGCCTACCGACGATGTTGTCGCAGCAGCTTGCGGGTGCCGCGTGAACCGCGTCGCACTGGCGCGAATTCCATCAGGTTCGTCACTATCGTCGCGCCGAATCGAAGAATTTTTCAAGGATGAAACTGTCAGCGAAGTAATGATCAACGGTGGGTCTGAAGTTTGGGTTGAGCGCAACGGCCGACTCGAACACGTCGACACCGTGAGCCAAACCGAGACACGATCTTTCATTGAACGCACACTTTTGCCGCTGGGTCGGCGCATCGACATCACCGCACCAGTTGTCGATGCGCGGCTCGGCGACGGTTCAAGAATGTGCGCGGTGATTGAACCAATTGCAATTGACGGACCTTGTGTTTCAGTTCGCCGTTTCAGCGCCAAGCGCATCACGATCAGTGATTTTGCTTGTCAGCAAGTGGCAGAAATCCTGCAACAGCTTGTTTTTGACCGACGAAATGTTCTGATCAGCGGTGCAGCATCGGCCGGCAAAACGACTTTGCTCAATTCATTGTGCGATTTTCTTGGCACGAACGATCGCATCGTGACGATTGAAGACATCGCCGAGTTGCAACTCAGCCACCGCAATGTTGTGCGACTTGAAGCTCGACCCTCATCGCCAGATGGAAACCTCGAAATTTCAACGAAGACTCTGGTGCGCACCGCACTGCGATTGCGCCCAGATCGGTTAATCATCGGCGAAGTGCGCGGTGCCGAAACGCTCGACATGTTGTCAGCGATGAACACTGGGCATGACGGCTCAATGTCGACAATTCATGCAAATAGCGCTCGCGATGCTTTACGCCGAGTTGAATCGCTCGTGCTTCAACATGCCGCTAACTGGTCGCGCGAAATTGTGCAAGACCACGTGGCGTCGTCGATCAACGCGATTGTTCACGTGGCGCGCAATATCGACGGCTCACGATTCGTTAAAGAAGTCTTGTTGGTTAGCCGTGAAGGTCTGAACGAAGTCGTACTTGATGGTCGAGTTTTACGCGAGGTCTGGTAATGAAAACACTTTTCTTAATCTTTGGTGCGCTTAGTTTCGGACTGCTCGTGTTCTTGGTTGGTTTTTGGTATGGCCAGCCACTTTTATCGCGCCAATTTGTGCTGCGACGATTGAATCAAGCAAAAATCAAAAAGACTGTCCGCGCTAAGCAAAGTCACGAACTCGATCGCCTGACCGATCTTTCAGAGTTACTCGACTCAACTGCCCGACAATTGCGACTCGGCAAGTCTTTGGCCAGCGCATTACAAACCGCAGCCGAGACAAATTGCGTGACCGACAAAGTTATTGGTGATCTCGTTATGGCAACCAGTAATGGTGAGGCTTTTGGTGATGCAATAAAGCGTCTTTTAGATATTTCGGTGCCGAGTGATCTTGCATTTACATTGCGCACTCTCGAACTTGCCGCAACCGGAGGTGTCGGCGGCGTACTCGCGCTTGAACGGGCTGCAATCGTGTTGCGAGAACGATCTGTGAATATTCACGACCGTAAAACTCAGGCGGCACAAGCAATGCTGTCGACCCAAGTTCTCTCATGGGCGCCTGTTGTTGTGGCTGGATGGTTAATAGTGACAAGCACGGCTGTGCGAAATTTTTTGTTATTGAGTCTCGCCGGCTGGTTTTGCATTTTGCTTGGGGTCGGTTTTAACTACGCAGGAAGGAAGTGGATGCAAACAATCGTCTCACCAACACCACAATGATCTCGCTGATTGCGCTCGCTGTTATCGCCGGCATTTTTTATTGGTACCGCAAACAAAAGCCAGATGATCCGCAAATCAAACAAGATGTTCCTGAGTTGATTGACACTCTGCTTGTTCTCATTCGGGCAGGTCACGGCCCCGCAGCGGCCATGTCACAGATTCATAACTGGGCACCTGAAGTGTTGAAGCCAAACCTTTATCGAGCACATACCGAGTTGGTTGCTGGTCAGCGGTTTGCTGAAGTGATGAAGAACCTGCGCACAAATCTTGGGCCGAGCATCTACCCAATCTGTGACATTTTGGTGAGCGCCGACCGAGATGGGCTGCCGATTACATCGGTTTTAGATCAACTTTCGTTTCATGCTCACCAAGAGCGACGAAGATTGCGCGAAGTCGAAGCAAAAGAATTGCCAGTTCGCTTGCTGTTTCCGCTTGTCTGTTGCATTCTTCCCTCATTTATTTTGTTGGCAATGGTGCCGCTGTTAATCAACTCACTAACTATCGTCTCGGGGCAAATCTTGTGAAAAAACTTATTACGTGTTCAAAACTTAAAACTGACTCTGGTCAAGCCACGACTGAATATGCACTGGTGCTACTCGGTGCGGCGGTTATTGCGTTGCTAGTCATCGCTTGGGCAACTGATGGTGGCGGTGCCGGTCGAATCGGCGAACTGTTTGACACCGTACTGTCAGGCATCTTTGATCGCACTGACAGTGTTGGCTAAAAACTATTTTCAAAAACTGGTCTCTGCGCATCGAACGTGGCCAAGCCACGGTTGAGTTCGCTCTTACTTTGCCATTTTTGTTTTTGTTTTCAATCTGTGTTGTGCAACTCGGCAGTGTGGCCAACGATCAGTTGGCACTCAATCACGCGGCACAAGTCGCTGCCCGAGCGATTTCATTGGCTGACATACCTGACGAATCAGCCCAGCAGATCGCTATTTCAACAGTTGAGCAGACTGTGAACCTAAATGATGTTGAAGTGGCGGTCGAATTAGATCGCGATACTGCCAAAGTTGATTTACGATTTTCGCGCGAAGTAGCCGTACCAATAATCGGCAGATTATTTAAACGAGTCGAGTTGCGCGCATCTGCAGTGATGCCGCGACAACTCGCAACTAATTGATTTTTCTCATTCCTTTACGGTTTGAGAGTCGTACACGAACTTTTTGTTCATCTTCAAGCGCAAGTTCTTCGGCAACAAGACGTTTCATGCTCTCGAGCCGTTCAATTGAAATTTCACCCTTGGCGATGGCGCCGCGCACGGCACAATTCGGCTCGTCTTCGTGTTTGCAATCGCGAAATTTGCAGAGTTCGGCAAGTTTAAAGATGTCGGCGAATGCCCGCTCGATGCCCCGGCCACTTGTCCATAAGTTGAGCGCTCTCAAACCTGGTGTATCGATCAGCCAACCGCCGTTGGGCATTGGCACTAAATCTGCAGCAACAGTCGTATGACGTCCGCGCTGATCGCCGTCGCGAACCTCGCCAACTTGTTGAGCACCGTTGCCGACGAGACGATTGACCAAAGTTGACTTGCCGACACCGCTGGCGCCAAGAACGGCAACTGATCGATGATTTTCGCCATATTTTGCCAGAGCATCTAAGCCTTCACCGGTCAGCCCACTGACAACATGACACTCGATGCCACAGACTCGTGCGACTTCGCGAAGCTCGGCAATATGTTGCGGTGCGTCTTGCAGATCGTTCTTCGTTAAAACCAACACCGGTGTTGCGCCACTATCGAATGCCAAAACAAGTTCGCGTTCGACACGTCGCTGATTTGATTCGTTGGTTGCTGCGTGAACAATGAATACAGTGTCGATGTTGGCGGCGACCGCATGTTGTTCGGCACGCACGGCATCAGAAGATGCACGACGAATCAGTGCGGAGCAACGTGGTAAAACATGATCAATGCGTTCAAGATTTTCTGCGAACGCGACCCAATCACCAACTGCAACATCTGCGCCAATGTTTCGCACGCGAAGGTTGCCGATTTCTGTCGGCGATGCACTCATTTTGATCGTGCTCCAACCTCGATCGAGTCGACTTACACGACCAATTAAAAGAGAAGAGTCAATTTTTTGCGCCGCATCCTCGAATGTTTGATTCCATCCAAGTGCGAGCAGATTGGGTCGCATGTCATCATTTACGCTACCGACGCAACCCATAGTGCATTTGGATTTAAACGGATAACCTTGACAAGTCCATACTTGACCACCTAACGATGAATCTACATGTCTAACGCTCTCGTCATAGTTGAGTCGCCTGCAAAGGCCAAAACAATTTCAAAGTTCCTTGGTGACGGCTTCGATGTTCGCGCATCGGTCGGTCACATTGCTGACTTGCCGAGCAAGGGTCTTTCTGTTGATGTCGAGAACTCTTTCAAACCAAATTACGAGTTAACCGAGCGTGGCGCACAAGTAATTAAAGAATTGAAAGTGCTGCTAAAAGATGCAGATGAGCTTTATCTAGCAACCGACGAAGACCGCGAGGGCGAAGCAATTGCTGCCCACTTGATGGAATACTTGAAACCGAAAATTCCTGTGAAGCGAATGGTGTTTCATGAAATCACCAAAACGGCGATCGCCGAGGCGCTTGAACATACTCGCGACGTCGACTACAAGTTGGTGGATGCAGCCGAAGCACGCCGAATTCTTGACCGTCTTTATGGCTACGAAGTTTCACCAATATTGTGGCGCAAAGTAAACCGCGGGCTTTCGGCAGGCCGAGTGCAAAGTCCATCAATTCGCTTGGTCGTCGAACGCGAACAAGAACGCATGGCCCACATTGCGGCTGGCTATTGGGACCTTGAAGCCACAAGTGCAACTACTCCTATATTTAGTGCAAGTTTGCAATCGGTCGACGGCAGCCGAATTGCGATGGGCAAAGACTTTGATTCGCTCGGCGTGGTCAAAGAAGGCGTGGTCGTAATTACCGAAGCCCGCGCTGGCGATCTAGTTGCTGGCTTGGCTGGCGTTGATTTGAAAGTTCGCAGCGTCGAAGATCGACCGTATCGCAAGTCGCCGCGAGCACCGTTTATGACCAGCACCTTGCAACAAGAAGGTGGCAACAAACTTCGGATCACCGCGAGTGAAGTTATGCGTCTAGCGCAAGGTCTTTATGAAGGCGGCTTCATTACCTACATGCGTACAGACAACGTGATTCTTGCTGATGACGCGATGACTGCGGTGCGCGGTGAAATTTCATCCTCGTTTGGTCAAGAATTTTTGTCAGCAGAACCGCGACAATACAAATCAAAAGTTAAGAATGCGCAAGAAGCACACGAAGCAATTCGTCCAACTTTGCCGCTGCGTAGCCCAGATGTGATTGCATCAGAAGTAAACGCACGCGAACTTGCGCTGTACAAAATTATTTGGCAACGCACGCTCGCATCGCAGATGGCTGACGCAACTGGCACGACCGTGACGATCAAACTTGGTGCGCAAACATCTGGCGCGGTCAAGGCCGACTGCGAATTTTCGACCAGCGGTACGACAATTACCTTTGCTGGATATCGCCAGGCATACCAAGAAGTTGAAGAAGACACTGAGTCTGAAGAAAAAGAAGCGTTGCTGCCACCGATGAAGGTTGGTGACAGTGTTCAGATTGATAAATATTCGGCGAACGGTCATGAGACATCACCACCGGCCCGATACACAGAGCCAACTTTGGTCAAGAAACTCGAAGAGCTCGGCATCGGTCGGCCAAGTACTTATGCGGCGATTCTTGGCACAATTCTGAACCGCGGGTATGTCTGGAAAAAGGGTCAAGCCATCGTGCCTTCATGGACTGCGTTTGCAGTTGTGAAATTGATGAAGAACCATTTCACCGAACTAGTCGACTACACGTTTACGGCAACCGTTGAAGAAGAACTAGACGAAATCGCCCAAGGCTTGCGAGTCAAAGAAGTTTGGCTTGGCGAGTTTTATTACGGCAACGGCAAAGAGTTGCCGGGTCTCAAACCACTTGTTGAACACAACATCGCCAATATTGACGCAGCGACATTGAATGCATTTCCAGTTGGCATTCACCCGACGACTGGCGAAGAGATCGTGTTGCGTCCAGGAAAATTTGGACCATACGTGCGATGCGGCGAGAACACTGCATCGGTGCCTGAGACGATGACACCAGATGAATTGAATGTCGAAATCGCAGTCGCTTTGTTGGCAGCACCAAAATATGTTGACCCAATCGGCGAACTAGACGGCTTGCCGGTGTTTTTGAAGACCGGTCGTTATGGTCCGTATGTTCAGTGGGGCACGATTGAAACACCGCCACTTGATTTAGAAAAACCGAAGATGGTTTCGTTGTTCAAGTCAATGGCAATTGAGAATGTGACGATGATCGAGGCGTTGCAACTTCTTTCGTTGCCGCGCACCGTGGGTGCCGATCTAACTGACGGCGAACTAATCACGGCGCAAAACGGTCGATACGGCCC
>JAEMTQ010000117.1 GCA_016462185.1 Ilumatobacteraceae bacterium | reverse complement strand
ACATCGTCAGCCGACAACCAGTTGATGATTGCGCCGTCTGCTTCACGCCCGGCAAGTTTGAGCATGCCCTCTCGCAAAGCAGCCACCAAAATTTGTGGCTTCACTTCTGGGCGAATGCCGAGGCGAAAACCGTCAATGTTGAAAGTGTCGTATTGCTTGGTGATCTTCTCGCCGGTCATCGCATCTTGCAAAAATCTCACAACATCGCGAACTTTTTTATAAGGCTCAACAAACGGAATCGCATTCCATTTTTCGACAATTACGTTGCTCGACGAACCGATGCCGATTGCAAATCTGCCGGGCGCAGCATCAGCAAGAGTCGCAACACTTTGCGCCATCAGCGCCGGCGAACGCGTATACGCCGGAACAATCGCAGTGCCAAGTCGCAAACGCGGCTCCCAAGCTGCGGCCATCGCCAGTGGCGTGAAAGCATCGGCGCCGTCGGCTTCTGCTGACCAAATGTCGGTGTAGCCAAGATCCGCAAGTTTTTTGTAATTATCGCGCTGAGCGTGCAAGTGGCCGGGCAACGGCACTGTCATTCCGGGGCGTTGTTGCATGCGTTAAGTCTTCCACTTTCGTGCTTTGCAACTCTGACTGGCGGTTGCCATCAAGGTGCCATCTTCAGCGAACATGTTCACTCGCCCGTGTCCAAAACCGCGCGCGACCGCGTCAATTTGTATGTCGAGCAAGACCCATTTTGTTGGCACGAGTTTGACAATGCGGATTGTGTTGTCGAGGCTGTTGCCACCCGCGGCCAAACCCAAGGCTTGACCGATCGCCATCGGCACGAAGTCGCCGAGAATGCCAAGCGCAGTTGCATCGACATCTTCGATCATCGCGGGAATGTGCGCCCACATAACGACGTTGCCGTCACTAAGCGAACCGTCGAGTTGCTCCATGGTGCGACCTTTGACAACACGCTGTTGCAACGACTCGTGAATCGTGCCTGGTGAATCGCGAATGTGTTGTCGCGCCGGAGTCTCTTCAGGCGAAGAAACTTTAGGCATCGTCGCAAATTGACCTGTTGAATCAAAATTACGATCACCAAGTGCGGCATTGACGGTGAGAATTTCGCGATCACCAACACGTGCGACTGCGCGACCTTGCGTAATTTGTGGACCGTTAACGACGAGCGTGACGTCGATCGTTACGACTTCGTTTGTTTTGGCGAACGACAAATACTGTGCAGTGGCCCATACAAGGTTGCGCTGCGAAACAGTTTCGAGAGCGCTGATACAAGCCCCAAGCCCCGCGCCACCAAACAGAAAAAAGCCACCCGTTGAGATGCGGATGTCTACTGGCATCTCGAATCTTGAGGTGTCGCCGACTCGGTTTAGTCCAAGAAAACTGCGCGAATCCACCGTGCCACTCTAATAACTTTCGACGCAACGGCGACTAGTTTTGTTGGATGGCTGATTCACCATGGCGCGGCGACTGCGTATCACTTGTCGAGGCATTTCGACGCGGCGATCACTCGCCTCTCGAAGAATTGAGCGCGACATACGCAGCGATTGAAAAGAGCGACCTGAATGCATTTTGTTTTCTAGATCGTGAATCAGCCGAACGCGACGCGAAGAACGCCGATGTTTCATTGCCGTTTGGTGGTGTGCCGTTTGGCGTGAAAGAACTCGATTCGGTTTCGGGTTGGCCTGACACCGAAGCGAGCATGGTGTTCAAAGATCGGATCGCGAAAACAACTGACACACAAGTGAACCGAATCTGTCGCGTTGGTGGCGCTGTAAAAGTTGGTCAAACGACCGCCAGCGAATTCGGCGGCGTGAATGTGACGCGGACAATTTTGCACGGCGCGACACATAATCCGTGGAAACATGGCCACACACCTGGTGGATCTTCGGGTGGCAGTGCTGCAGCAGTCGCCGGCGGACTTGTTTCGATTGCAACTGGCGGAGACGGCGGCGGATCAATTCGAATTCCTGCGGGGTTCAGTGGTCTTGTCGGATTGAAAGCAACTTTCGGTCGCATTCCGCGCGGTCCAGGAGCATCAAACGGAAATTTAACAACTGTTACGGGTTGTCTCGCGCGAAGTGTGCGCGACACTGCGCGCTGGTTTGATACTGCCAACGGACACGAAGGCCATGACCCGCTGAGTTTGCCGCGAGTTTCTGGATGGGAGGCCGCACTCGGAACAATTCCGACAAAAGGTTTGCGCGTAGCAGTCGTGTCAAATTTTGGTGGCGGAGTTGTGTCGCCAGCGATGTGGCAAATTATTGAACAAGCCGCTGAAAGTCTGATTGCAGCAACTGGTTTGAAGCGTCGTGACTCGATTGATCTTTCATTGCCACGACTCGGTGCTGCATGGTCTGTGACCGGCATGGCGGCGATTGAATTTCAACTTGGTGATCAATGGCCGGCGTGCGCCGATCAACTGACGCCAGAAATTCGTTTCGGTGTTAGCCGAACAGCAAACTTGTATGGCGTTGAAGCCCGCGGCAAATTCGAACAACGCAGAATCGCACTCAACAATCGCATGGCAGAAATTTTTAGCGAAGTTGATTTGATAATCACGGCGAGCAACCCAGATATTGCGTTCAAGGCTGAGGGGCCACTACCCGACACATTCGGTGGCATCGTCGCAGGTGCAGGCAACAACGGAGTGCTGACAATTCCGGCAAATATTTATGGCAACCCTGGCATCTCAGTGCCAGTTGGTCTTCTCGACGGTCTGCCAGTCGGCATGCAAATTATGTCGCGCCACTTCGAAGAGCAACTGTTGCTAGATCTTGCGCTCACAATCGAGCGCAATCAGCCTTGGCCGCTCGTCGCTCAGTAAAACGCGCGAACTAGAGCGCGTTGACTAGAGCGCGAGTAGTGCGCGCGCTACGAGATCTGTGCCGAACGCTGTGAGA
>JAEMTQ010000116.1 GCA_016462185.1 Ilumatobacteraceae bacterium | reverse complement strand
CACAAGGTCACGACATTATTCGCACTTGGTTGTTCGCCACGATGGTGCGTTCAAACTTCGAACACGGCCAGGCGCCATGGCGAAACGCAGCACTCTCGGGTTGGATTCTCGACCCGGATCGCAAAAAGATGTCAAAGTCAAAGGGCAACGTTGTAACGCCGTCAGATTTGTTTGATCAATATGGCAGCGACGCTGTTCGATATTGGGCTGCGTGTGCACGACCTGGTGTAGATACTGCATTCAGCGAAGAGCAAATGAAAGTTGGGCGCAAACTTGCGACGAAACTTCTCAACTTGTCCAAGTTTGTGCTCGGTGCCGGCGAGGCCGACGCTTCGGCTGTGCCAAGTGATTTAGTAGACCAAGCAATGTTGTCGCGTCTTGCCGATGTTGTCGAAGAAGCAACAACAGCACTAGAGCAGTTTGATTATGCGCGTGCGCTTGAACGCACTGAAGCATTTTTTTGGTGGTTCTGTGACGACTACGTCGAACTCGTAAAGACTCGTGCCTACGGCGAAACTCAAGACTCATCGTCAGCCCGAGTCTCATTGCGCCGTGCATTGAGCGTTTTGCAACGATTGCTTGCGCCGATGTTGCCGTTCGCCACTGAAGAAGTTTGGTCATGGTGGCAATCGGGCTCGATTCATCGCACGAACTGGCCAACTTCAAATGAGACTCTTGCCGGTTGTACCGCAAACAAAGACGGCTTGGCCGAACTTGATGCTATTTATGTTGTGCTTGCCGCGGTTCGTCGCGCAAAAACAGAGGCAAAAGTTTCGCAGCGTGCCGAAGTTGCAAAACTTAAAGTAACTTCAGACGCCAAAACATTGAACGTTCTTCGCACGAATATTGATGACCTCAGAAATGCGGGCGCTCTTCAAGAAATTGAATATACCGAGTCGAGTTCAGATGGTGAATCACGCGAGATCACTGCTCAGGTAACTCTGGCTGCACCACTAAACTAAGAACAACATGGTGCGGGCAAAAAGAGCAAAAACTGGCGTTCGCGCGCGACCAAAACTGCATTATGTAATTTTGGTTTTCAATATTTTTGTGATCACCTCGCTGGTTGCAAGTGCAGCCGGGCTTTTATGGCTAAACGGCCTGATCAATCAAAGGCTCGTGGTGACGCTCGACAAACCAACTAACTCGGGCCAGTTCGATGAAACCTCCCCTGTCGGCAGCGCATGGGATTTGGACACCGAGGGTCTTGATGCACAAAACTTTTTGCTGACCGGCTCAGATAACGGAGCATGCACTGACCCAAGCAGCGCAACATCTGGCGGTATCGGTGACCGTACAAGTTCTGGTGAACGAAGCGACACGATCATGATTATTCGCATCGACCCGAGCACGAAACGTGCGGCAATACTTTCGTTTCCACGAGACCTATGGGTTGACATCGCAGGCACCACTCGACAAAATCGAATCAACTCTGCATTTCAAAGCACAGACCCGAATCGTCTTGTCGCGACCATCAAGCAAAATTTTGATGTGCCTGTTGATCACTATGTAAACATCAACTTCTGCGCATTCAAAGAAATTGTCACTGCCGTTGATGGCGTGAAGGTTCCGTTCTTGTATCCGACACGCGACAAAAAAACAGGGCTTAACGTCACGACGCCAGGATGCATAAATTTTGATGGCGATACCGCCTTGGCATACGTGCGATCAAGATCTGGCTATCGATACTTTGACCCGACGTCACAAACGTGGCTTGAAGACCCAACTGGTGACCTAGGGCGAATCAAACGTCAGCAAGATTTCTTGCGACGCTCAATGCAACGCGCACTAGATAAAGGTTCAAAGAGTCTCTCGGTGGCGAACAACTTGTTAAACGCTGCACTTAAAAACGTGATCACCGACGATCAGCTAAGCCCACGTGGAATGTTGACTCTCGCCCAAGCGATGCGCGATTTGAACACACAATCGATTGCGACCTACACAATTGACTCGTATCCCAAACGGATCGGCGAAATGTCGGTGCTAATTCCGGCGCTCAAGTCAGAAGAAATGAAAAACGCTCTTGCAATTTTTCAGGGGCGAGCACCACTTGTTGTAGAGAGTGCAACTTTGCGCTCAGGTCAAAAACAGAAATTTGAATTGGCGGCGTTTCGTGTTGCTTTGACTTCGACGGCATTGCTGTCCCAAAAGATTGATGGTGTTGTACCGCCTAATGACCCTGCCTGCCGCTGACTAACATAAGCAAGGGGCTGTAAATGCAAATATTAATTGGGGTTTTGATTTTTGTCGTTGCGTATGGTTTTGGAACTTTTCCAAGTGCGGCAATCGTGGCCAGAAAAAAGAATCTTGATATCACCAAAGTCGGTTCGGGTAACCCAGGCGCCTCAAACGTAATTCGCAATCTCGGTTGGAAGGTCGGTCTTGCAGTTTTCTTGATGGATATGGCCAAGGCTGCACTCGCGGTTGGGCTCGCGTGGGGCGTCACCGGTGACAGGCATGATCCTTTGTCGTATTTAAGTTTGTTTGCCGCGATTCTTGGTCACTCGTATCCGATTACGCGCAAGTTCAAAGGCGGCAAGGGTGTGGCATGCGGTGGTGGCGGAATGTTTGTGTTGTTTCCGTTGACCAGTTTGATTTTATTTACGTCATGGTTTGTACTTACAAAGACGACACATAAGGCGTCTGTTGCGTCGCTGACAATCTCGGTTGCGCTACCTTTTGGCATTTTTTATGAAGGAGCCGAAGCGTGGGAAATTGGCGCAACATTGGCTCTTGTTGCTTTCATCATTGTGAAACATCTACCCAATCTTCGCCGCCTCAAGACCCACGAAGAACCCGACATCTAACCAAAAAATCTGAGACAATCTAGACGTGCTTTCGGTTTTTAATACTTTCTTCGATTGGCTGAAAGAAACCTCATCTTC
>JAEMTQ010000115.1 GCA_016462185.1 Ilumatobacteraceae bacterium | reverse complement strand
CGCTCGTAACAGGTGGCGGCTCGGGTATCGGCAAAGCGATTGCCGACGCGATGAAACATGCAGGCGCACGTGTAGTTGTATGCGACGTTAACGACAGCACAAAACCAAACTATGTTTGTGACGTTTCAAAGTCGAGTGACGTCACCGCAATGTTTGCCGCAATCGAGCGCGATCTAGGCGGGTTAGATATTTTGGTGAATAACGTCGGCGTACCAGGGCCGACTGCGCGTGTCGACGAGATGGATGCCGACGCATACGACGAGTGCGTGCGAATAAATCTGGGAGGCACATTTCGGTGCACAAAAGCTGCAGTACCGATGTTGCTCAAGACTCGCGGTTCGATCATCAATATTTCGACAAGCGCCGGAATCTTTGGTTACCCATTGCGTTCGCCATATGTGGCAGCCAAGTGGGGCATTATTGGATTAACAAAATCGTGGGCGATGGAACTCGGCGCAGAGGGTGTTCGCGTCAACGCAATTTGTCCGGGATCTGTCAGTGGCCCGCGTATGGATGGCGTTATTGAACGCGAAGCTGCCGCGACTGGCGTTACTGCGCAAAGTCTTCGCACTGGTTATGAAAACCAAGTTTCATTGCAGACTTTTGTTGATGCCACCGACATTGCTGCCGCAGCAGTGTTTCTAAGTTCGCCTGCCGCACGTTTTATCTCTGGTCAAGTTTTGCCGGTCGACGGCAATATCGAAACTATGAGGGCTTAGGTTTTAGGAGACTAATTAATGGCTGCACTTGAACTTGACGGCGCGGTAACTCTTAATAATTTGCACAAGGCCTATGGCGATCGTGTGGTCGTCAATGATGTCTCGCTAGAAGTGCGAGCTGGTGAGTTTTTTTCGATGCTCGGGCCGTCTGGTTGTGGCAAGACAACAACATTGCGAATGATCGGCGGTTTTGAACAGCCAGACAGTGGCAGCATTTATATCGATTCGCGCGATGTAACCAACGATGAGCCAGAAGCCCGGCCGCTAAATACTGTTTTTCAGAACTATTCGTTGTTTCCTCACTTGAATGTTCAAGACAACGTCAAATTCGGCTTACGTTTTGAAAGCGAGTTCACCAAGAGCGCAAAGTCCGACAGCCAACGAGTCGGCGAAGCGCTTGAACTTGTTCAACTTGGTGGTTTTGCTGAACGCCGAGTGCACCAACTTTCGGGTGGTGAGCAGCAACGTGTTGCCCTGGCCAGGGCGCTGATTCTTGAGCCCAGCGTGTTGCTTCTTGACGAACCTCTAGGTGCGCTTGACGCACAGTTGCGCGCCAGACTGCAAATTGAATTGGCGACGCTGCAGCGCCAAATTGGTATCACGTTTATCTATGTGACCCATGATCAGCACGAAGCATTCACAATGAGCGATCGCATCGGTGTGATGCGCCAAGGTCGACTGATGCAAGTTGGCGCTCCACGCGAACTTTATGAGCAGCCAAACTCTGTTGAAGTCGCACAATTCGTTGGTGCTGCAAACTTGATTCAGGGTCGAGTTATCTCGCGCGGCGTGGTCGAACTAGCCGGAGAAAAGTTCATTGCTCCTGATTCTGCGCCGCTTGGTGACGGCATGATGATGATTCGACCTGAACGAATTCGCATTGGTTCGGGCAATCACCAAGCGGTCATTGAGCGGGTGACGTTTGCTGGTTCAGTTTTGCGGATCTCACTCAAACTTGGGGCTGTAACTATCAACGCCGAAGTACCCAACGACGAAACTTCTGTTGGTCTTCGCGATGGTCAAGAGATAATGATTGATGTGCTGCCTGACGCAGTGCGAGTTCTGCCGTTAACTAGTGAAACTAGTTGATCTAGTTTTCCATTTGAGTTACGTCTGCGAGTGCGGCGCGCAAGCCACCACGTTCGCCGTGACGTTTACGCCAGGTTGATAATCCAAATAGACCGATTATCAGAACCGTAAACGAAGCCAAGACGAGCAAGGTTGCCAAAGCATTGAGTGCAGGCGTGGCGCCGCCTTTGACCGAAGAATAGATTCGCAGCGGCACGGTTTCTGAGTTGACACCAGACGAGAGAAAACTAGTGATGACAAAATCGTCGATCACGGTAGCGAAAACCACGACGAGGCTGGCCATTACTGATGGCCAAAGCATTGGTAGCAACACATAACGCAGTGCTTGCCACCTAGTCGCACCCAAGTCACGAGCTGCTTCTTCAAAAGATGAACCAATCGAAACGAGTCGCGCACGCACTATGACGACAACGCTTGCTAAAGAAAATGTGACATTGCCCAACAACTGCGCTGCAAAGCCGAGCGGCACAGCCGTAAACAGTCGAGTGAAAGTTATGAGCAGTGCCGCACCAACAACGATTTCGGGTGTGATCAGTGGCGCAGAAGTTAAACCTTGTACTACGTGACTGCCACGCCCCCTGATGCGCTGCGAGCCAATTGCCAAAGTAATGCCAAGCGGCGTAACTACGAGAAGAGTTGCGAACGCCAACATCAGCGAGTTGCTGATTGCATTGCGCGTTTCAGGATTATGAAAAACCGAAGCATAAGGATCGGTGAACCACCATCGCAGCGAGAATCCTTGCCAAACAGTTCGGCTACGTCCATCATTGAACGAATAAATCACCGCGATAATTACGGGTACGAGACTCCAGATGATGTAGCCCCAGACAATATAAATGAGCGCCGACTTTTTGTTTCGTTTCATGATTTGACGCCCATAAAAATCATCTTGCCGTCTGACGTGTTTGTTGTCGGGTACTACGCAAGTAAAACGACATGAGCAGAAGCAAGAACATTGACAGTGCGATCACGAGTACAGCACCATTTTGGGGCAGTGTGCTGGCGTTCAAAAAGAATTCAATTTGATTGCCGATCATCTCGGTGCTGGGCGAGCGCGACAGTAAATCGTTCGTGTAGTAATCAC
>JAEMTQ010000114.1 GCA_016462185.1 Ilumatobacteraceae bacterium | reverse complement strand
GGATACTGCCGTCCGATCACACCAGTCGACGCAATCAACACGTGTTTCGTGTCGCAACCGATCGCCTTGGCGACACCTGCAACAACTTCTCGGGCATTGTTCAAACCTTCGTCGCCTGTTGCGACGTTCGAATTTTTTGAAATTACAACCACAGCACGTGCTTGGTTGCTTGCAATATTCTCGCGACTCAGCACAATGCTCGGCCCGGCAAAGCGACTTTGTGTGAAGACGCCCGCCGCCGCGCAAACTTCTTCAGCAACGACGAGCGTAAAGTCGTGACTCGCGTCTTTAATGCCAATGTTGGCGACGTAAGCCCCGAACCCTTGTGGAAGTTGCATCAGCCCAGTCTATTTTTTATCGGCGAAGTGTTTAGCCAAGTTGATCAGAGTTTGTTTGATCGCCGCGTTGTTGGATTTGACGTAGCCTGCGAGTTCGAGCATCAGCGGCGATCTGCTGCTGCGATATGCAAACTGTTCAGTCACAGTTGTGCCACCTTCAGTTGGCTCAAGAATGTATCGCCAGATGTGGCCGCCAATGTGTCGCCAACCGATCTGTTTGTCTTCAACAAACTCGACAACGGTATTCGTAATTTTGTATGGCATACCTTTTTTCATGCTCATTCCAAAAGTTGCATTCAGCGACAGTCTTTGCGGAGCTGTATCTTTGGGCGCCAAAACTGACCCAGAGCCGTCAATAACCGAGTGCATCGCAGGGTTCGCCAGCAGTTCAAAAATCTCATGTGGCGTTGCCGGCACAAAGTTACTCGCCGAAATCAATTTATTTTTTTTGTCGATCACACTTGCAATGTCGCTTGTCATGATTTAATGCTACGCAGATTGTTGCTATGAAAGGTGGGCGAGCACAGCGTCGCCGCAGCGTCGACCCGAATAAAGCGCACCTTGAATCGAGCCTGTGTCGCGGTGATCGCCGCAAACAAAGATGCCATCACCAAGTGAAACTTGTTGTTCTGGGTTGAATGGCGGCAACTGTTCGGGCCCCGCATGGGCAATTCGATATGTCTTGATATGACGCCATGCATCAACCTGTGGTCCCCACCATGTGCGAAGTTGGTCGCGCGACATAGTTTCAAGATCACCATCAATAACGCCAGGTAGTGCCGCGACAATTAGGTGCTGTCCGGGTGGTGCGTAACTTGGCGCAATATTGCTGAGTACCGCCGCGTTAAGAACTGGCCCTTTGCCTGTGCCGTCAAGCACGACAAATTTTTCGTGGGTCGGCGGTGAATCAGCAGCAAAATAAACACAGCCGGCAACCCGTGATGCAATCTTGTCTGTCTTAAGAAGTTCAGCCGAGGCTGGCTGGTCGGTCGCAACGACTATGGCTCTTGCTTTTATTTGCGAGTTCGTAGTCGTCACAATTCCAGACGAGATACCCGTTACTCGTGTGTCTAAAAAAATATTTTCTGAGCCAAGATGTTTGGCCATCTGTTCTGGCAACGCGCTCATGCCATTATTTGGCAGCGCACTTTGACCTTCGCTTAGATATTTAAAAATTATTTCAAACATTCGACGTGATGTACGCAAGTCTGGGTCGAGTTGAATGCCACCAAACAGCGATCTAAAAAAACGATCAATTATTTTTGATGAAAAGCCGAATGCACGCAGTGCAACAACGGTTGAAATATCTGGCTTCGACAAAATCTTTGCCTCATTAGAGTGCATCACTCGCCACCGTAAAGCAGCAATCCGCATTTTGTCAGTTAGCGAACCAATTGGTGCAAAAACTGTTGCGACTGCGCGGCGTGGCTCGCGAAATGGATCGGTTACAACCGAGGCTTTGCCATTGCGCATTACAACCGCACCCGAACTAAACATCTTCAAGTCGAGTGCCGACATGTCAACTTGAGTTTTCAATTCAGGATATGCAGTCAGCAAAACTTGAAATCCGCGATCCAGTAAGAATCCATCGACTTTGTCGGTTCGTACTCTTCCGCCAACTCCGTCTTGAGCCTCGAGCACGATCACAGACTTGCCGTGGCTTTTGATTTGTCTGGCGGCAGCCAAGCCAGCAAGCCCAGCACCAATTACGACAGCGTCAACGCTGCTTGGCAGCTGCTTCATTTGTTGAGCAGAGAACGCAATGCAACATCAAGCGTTGAATGTTGAAATGCGAAGCCCGACTTTTGCAGTTCAACGGGCATCACTCGTTGACCCGTGAACAATAAAGCGTCGGCAAGTTCACCACCCAGCAAAAGTTTCGGCCCAAATTTTGGAATCGGCAAAATTGCCGGGCGCTTCAACACCCGAGCCAAAGACTTGGTGAACTCTGCACTGGTAACTGGGTTTGGCGCAGTCAAGTTCACGGCACCCGAAAGATTGCTGGTCAAAAGATGTTCGATCGCCGAAAGTTCGTCATCTAACGAGATCCAACTCTGCCATTGTTTGCCGTTGCCGAATTTTCCACCTAGACCGAATTTAAAAAGCGGCAGTTGTTTCTTCAGCGCGCCGCCAAGAGGCGTCAGCACAATGCCGGTGCGCAAATACACGGTGCGCACGCCAGCGCTCACACTCGGTTGAGCCGCAGCTTCCCATTGTTTGCAGATCTCGGCAAGAAAACTTTCGCCATGACTCGAGTTCTCATTGAGTTGTTCGTCGCCTCGCGGCCCATAGATGCCGATTGCCGAACCAGATAAAAATACGCTTGGTTTTTTTGCGCACTTGGCAATAGTCAGAGCCAACAGTGAAGTGCTCTTGGTGCGGCTATCTAAAAGTTCTTGTTTATATTTGGTCGTCCATCGTTTGTCGCCGATGCCGGCACCCGATAAATGAATCACGGCATCTGCGCCGTCGATGACACTCGCGTCTATTACTCCTGTTGCCGGATTCCATTGGCTTTCGCCTGACTTTGCAGCGCGACGAACGAGCTGAATGACTTCATGATTATTTTTTCTTAGTCG
>JAEMTQ010000039.1 GCA_016462185.1 Ilumatobacteraceae bacterium | reverse complement strand
CATGACCAAAAATATTCGGTGCCCAATAACTTGCAAATCCGTCGCGTTCAGCTTGACGTGCTTCTGTGACTACGTCATCAATCGTCCCCGAATTTACTGTCCCACCAAAGATTCCAATTTTCATAATGTTCCCTCTTTTAAATTACGTGTTACGGAGTTGAGCTAGCAGTTGGTTCATTTACCGTATCAACTGGCTCAGGCATCACATCTTTCGCAGCAGCCGAGTCATCACGAAATTTTGACTCAAGACATGCACCATCGCGATACGGAGCAATATCTAGTGCTCGCGCAACTGCAACCGCAAAAACACTTCGCCCTTTAGGTGAAAGGTGTACCCCGTCATTGTTCAGCACCCCTTTGGCTTTCGAAATCATCTCCCAATCCAAAAGTGAGACGTTTTCAGACTCACCAGCGACAACCGAAATGGCTGCATTCACTTCGCGTTGCGTGTTGCGAAACATCGACGTCGTCACTAATAACACTGGCCGAGGTGCAAGTTTCTGCACGATTTTTCGAATCTGCTTGGCATACGAATCTTTGTTGCCCTCATAATTTGTGCCTAAAAAAACCACGGCGGCATCCCAACCAGCTTCTGCGTTAAGTCTCTGATCTAAAACTCGCACACCAAACTCGGCGAACCTACTCGCTTCTGCCTCAATTGCAACTTGCCAACCCAGTGGCACGAGAGCGTCACACATTTCGTTTCCGTATCTACTTGAAGTAGAAGCCAAGATTGAATCGCCGATCATTAACAGTCGATTTCCGCTCACCTTCGGGCCGATCAGCCCGCCTTTTATTTCGGGGAGTTCAATTTCAAAACCCTCCGGCAGAGTTATCGCCGTGCCGAAGTCGTATCCGGGTATTCGACCAACCCCTGATAAAACATCTGAGTCGCCATTGCCACCAATACTCAACGAGCCACAACCCGCCAAAATTGCTACGGCAACGACACCAAAAAGTTTTTTGATCAAGCCACCGACACTTCAACTCGTGCATCGTTAAAACACGCGCCACTTGCTAGATCGTTCAGGTGATCGGGAGTAAAAGCATTGGCCGTCAAACCGGTTTGCGTTGCGCGCAACCACAATCCTTTGGGAATAAAACAAACACCTGGTCGCAAAGTTTCGTCAATCACTAAATCAATTTCTAGCGATGCTGAGTCATTTCGCACGACTACTCGTTTTGTGTCGGTCAGTTTTCGTTGCGCCACATCTTGTGGATTCATTGAGATCGCAACCCTCGGCGGGTCGGTATCAGCAAACATCGAATTAATCGTGTGTGAAGTTGCTGGTGAAATCAAAACCAACGGGTATTTTTCATCAGCGACTCGGTACTTCGGCAAAGGCAGTTCGCTGTCTGAGACAAACAGTCTCGCCCGTTTGTCAGCAAAAGTCGGCCAGGTGTCCTTGAACTGCACGGTCGTGCCGACTGGCCGCAACTGCAAAGACTTTTCTTTCTGAACCGAAATTCGCGCAGCAATAAATTGCGGAGCACTGTTAAATTCTTCGGCGCTAAAACCCAAACGAGTTGCAAGACCTGTGGCGAGTTCGTTATTCGTGCGTGACTCACCAACGCGATCAATAACCGGCGAAATCACTTGGGCCGTATACGAGCCGTATGAGCCCACGAGATCATGCACTTCAAAATGGGTCGTTGCAGGCAACACCACATCGGCAAATTTTGCCGTATCTGTCATCACTTGGTCATGCACAACCGTAAAAATCTCGTCGTTTTCAAGTCCCGCCAACATGCCAACTTGGTCGACTGCTGTCACAGCAGGGTTGGCGCCCTGAATCAAAAGAACTTTTGCTCTAACTGGCCATGAACCTGGCTCGCCTCGCAGCACTCGGCCTACATGATTCATATTCAATAGTTTTCGTTCAGGTCGCTGAACATTTTCTGGCCAATCAGCGTTCACATCAATCGAAAAACCGTCACTTGCTGACGCCAAGATACCCGAACCCTTCGTGCCGAAGTTGCCTGCGACTACCCACAGCGCAAGAACTGCCAAGACGCCACTTCCACCGTTACGGTTGCGCTCTGGGCCATAACCAATGCGCAAAACTGCGGGCTTTGTGTTTGCAATCAACTCGAAAAGTTCACGAATTTTGTCGATTGAGACATCACAGATTTTGCTTGCGTCTTCCAAAGAATATTTGCTGGCTGCTGCCAAAAACTCTGCGCTTCCAGTCGCGTGCTCTGCGAGAAATTGCGTTGCAAGTTTGCCCGTGCGCGCAAGTTCGTTTGCCAATGCATACGCCAAAATCACGTCGGTACCCGGACGAATCGCCAAATGCAAGTCTGAACGCGCCGCTGTGCCGGTTTCACGCGGGTCAATCACCACGAGTTTGCCGCCCGCTTTTTGTACTTTTGCCAAAAGCGGCAACAAATGTGTGCCGCTGGCTGCGGGGTTTGCACCCCAGACAACAACAAGTTTTGTATCTACGACATCAAGCGTGTCGATGCTCAACATTTCACCAAACATCTGATCCCATGCAGCCCCGTATGTCGCGGCACAAATCGTGTGCAAAATTTCTGGCGCCCCAAGTCGCGCAAATAAATGTGGCGTCAAATAATTTGCTTCAAGTTTTGGTGACGACGAGTTATAGATATATGGCAGTACCGAATCAATGCCGTGACTATTCACGGCTGACTTAATTTTTGCCGCAATCACGTCGAGGGCTTCGTCCCAGGTTGCGCTGCGAAACTCACCCTCACCTTTTTTGCCGACTCGAATCAACGGGGTCATTATCCGCTCTGGCGAATAAACCCGATCTGCGTGATGCTTGACTTTTTTACAAATCCAACCATCTGTTAATGGGTTGGACAACTCATCTATCGGTGCCGCGTCAATTTTTGTTATTCGACCAAGCGTCAGTGTTACTTCGAGCGAACATGCATCTGGGCAATCTAAAGGACACGCCGTTCGCACCATTCATCTATTATCGCACGCAAATTGTGCGCACCCTGCCGGCTATTTAGTTGTTGATTCCTCGGCAGATAACTCGTCAAAAGTATCAATATTGCGAAGTTGCTTGAATTTGTACCAAAAGATGCCGACGATTCCGAGAGTTGCAATGCCGCCGCCAACAACAGTTGATTTGACTCCGACAAGTTGTGAAACTGCACCCGACTCAAACGCACCGAGCTCATTTGTCGCACCGATAAACACGTTTTCGACTGCCGACACTCGGCCGCGCTTATCGTCAGGCGTAACTAGCGGCACGATCGCTCCTCGCACAAAAACGCTGATCATGTCGCCAGCGCTCAAAATCATCACTGCAAAAAATGCAACCCAATAGTTGCTCGTCAAACCCAGCACGATCGTGCCCAAACCAAATACTCCAACTGCAATCAGCATCGACCGACCAACATGCCGTCGAATTGGTCTAAACGCCAAAATTGCAGCCGTACTCGCCGCACCAATACCGACAGATGCTCGCAACCAGCCGTAAGCAACGTCGCCAACCATCAGTTGATCTTTGGCGATCACTGGTAGCAACGCAATCGCTCCACCAAAAAGTACGGCGAACAAGTCGAGCGAAATCGCAGCCAACAAAATCGGCGTGCGCCTGATGAAACGCAAACCTTCCATCGCCGAATGCAGAGTTGGTCTTTCAGTCTTCACCACGGCCGCAGAAATTATTTGTAACTTGATCCGCGAAATTAAAATTATGCCGAGACCGATTAGCCCGGCAGCAGTTGCGTAAGCAATCCACGGAGCAGCCGCATATAAGAAACCCGACATTGCCGGGCCGACGATCATCGCCCCTGTCCAAACTGCCGAATACATCGCCACCATCTGCGGCAGTCCATGTTCTGGCGCAATCATCGGCCCAATTGAACGCATCGCCGGCGAAACAAATGCTCGCGACGCACCGTAGGCAATCGCAATCAAAAATATTGGCGCAACGCTTGTCGGGTTGGTACGTGAATAAAAAACTAAAGCCAGTGCACACATAAACTCGCCGACCATCGCGGTTACTGCGACACGACGACGGTTATAACGATCAGCAACGGTGCCCGATACGAACACGAGCAACGCCACGGGCAAAAACTCGGCAAGTCCAAGCAATCCGATATCAATTTCACGACCCGTGATGTCGTAAATATGCTTTCCCAAAGTTGCTGCTTGCAGCATCAGCCCGACGTACAAAGCCGAGTTCGCGATGATAAACGACTTAACCCCCGGCGCTTGAAAAACTTCTCGCGCCGAAAGCTTTATTGGTTCAGCTGCACCTGAATTGCTTTTATCACTTGAGTTATCTGACGAATTCACGACTTTCTTAACTTACTCTGTCTTGGCGCGATGCATAGATATAGACAAGACTGTTTTCATGTCGTTATCAGACCTCGCCCGTGAAACAAGATTCATAGACGGTGTCGGCCAAGCCGAACTCGTTAGTTCAGGCAAGGTTTCGGCAAGCGAACTTCTAGAGGCCGCAATCGAGCGCAATGTTGCCTTTAACCCGAAAATCAACGCAGTAAACATCACTTGGCTCGATCACGCCCGAGAGCTTGCTAAAAAATTCAAGCCGAGTGCCGACAAAAAGTTTGGCGGCGTGCCGTTCGTGTTAAAAGACTTGGGTGCGCCATACGCCGGCCAGCACATGTCAAATGGCAACATCGCGCTTAAGAATGCAAACTACATCGCACCAGCAAACTCACATCTTGTGCAAAAATTTGTTGACTCTGGTCTTATAACGTTCGGACGAACAAACTCCCCTGAGTTCGGCAGCGTGCCCGTCACCGAGCCACTCGCATGGGGTGCGACACGAAATCCATTTGACACATCACGCACATCAGGTGGTTCAAGTGGTGGCAGCGCAGCGGCCGTAGCTGCAGGCATCGTGCCGATGGCTCATGCCAGCGACGGCGGAGGCAGCATTCGCATTCCGGCTGCATGTTGCGGTTTAGTTGGTTTAAAAACCTCACAAGGACGAATATCTCTTGCGCCACTTGGCGACGAGGCAAACGTGAGCGTGCACTTTGCGGTTACCCGAACGGTGCGTGATGCAGCGGCGCTACTCGACGCAGTGCATGGCCCCGCAGTCGGCGACAGAGTGATCGCACCTGCGCCGTCGCGTCCATATCTACAAGAAGTAGGTGCCGACCCGGGCAAACTTCGCATCGGTTTCATCGATCACCACATAACTGGTGCACACATCGACAACGAATGTGTTCAAGCAGTGCGTGACACTTGCAAACTACTCGAGTCGCTTGGTCATCATGTTGAAAATTCGTGGCCCAGTGCGCTGAACAATACAGAATTTTCTGGCAAGTTCACAGCAATCTGGTCAACAAACATGTCAGTTACTCGCAACTCACTCGCCCAAATGCTCGGGCGCGAAGTCACGATCAACGACGTTGAACTCATGAACTGGACAATGGCCGAGTATGCAAAAAAGATGACGGCAACTGATTACGCACAGGCTGTTTATCTTTCAATGCTTTTCCGCCGAGCCGTGCAACAGTGGTGGGCAGACGGGTGGGATCTGCTTGTAACTCCAACTACATCGCAACTGCCTTTGCCGATTGGCACGATTAGAAACATGCCAGAAAGCCCAATGGATGCACTCCGCATCGCCGGTGATTGGATTCCACTCACTCCGCCGTTCAATACATCTGGCCAGCCGGCGATCAACGTGCCGCTGCAGTGGACGAAAGACGGCATCCCTGTTGGTGTACAAATCGTCGCTGCTTATGGACGAGAAGATTTGCTAATTCGCGTCGCCTCACAACTTGAGACTGCCCAACCCTGGGCGCACCACACGCCAAACATTTAGCTGCAAATACTCTGTTACACCCTTGGGCGAAGATGCTTCTTCCCCAAAAAAGAAACAGAGAGACATAAGCAATGAACACGATTACCGCAGTTAACTTTGAGCGAATTCCTAAGCCAAAACACGGCAGCGAAAACTGGCTGAGGCTGCGGTGGCGCGACGACAAAGGCCGTTGCACTTTTGGTGCGTCAGATGCCCCGGCGCTCATGGGTGCCTCACCATATTCAACCCGTTCAGACCTTTTTTTCGACAAGAGTGTCGACCCAACTGTCGAAGAAGATAAGCCGGTTTTCCGCCGCGGCAATGTTCTCGAGCCTGCACTGCTCGAAGAAGCATCGCATCTTTTGGGCATAAATGTTTTCACTCCCTCGGTCATGTATCGCGCAGGTCGCTTCACAATTTCTAAAGATGGCGTCGACAACGAAGAGTTGCCAACTGTCGGTGTTGAAGCGAAAACCACTTCGCGCTACAGCGTGCACACCGCAGACGACTTGCCATTTGAGTGGCGTTGGCAGGGTTGGGCTCAACAATCGGTGCTCAACGTGCCATTGTTTTTTATCGTCTTAGATCGCGATCTTCGCATCAGCTTTGTTGAGCTGCCGCGCAATCAAGAAGCCATCGATCAACTCTGGGCTGAAGCCGAACGATTCGGTGCACTCGTCGACTCAGGTGCTCGTGCCGATGCCGACATCAATCAGTTCAGCGCCGAGCAAATCTCTTCGCTTTACCGAGCAACGCCAACAGCAATCGAATTACCCGAGTCGGCTCGTGCCGTGCTGGCAAACCTTCGTGAAGCACGCGAGACTCGTCGCGTTGCTGAAAAACAAGAGACGATTGCCAAAGACGAGTTGGCTCGCTTGCTTCGCGAAAACGAAGTCGGTCTACTCGATGGCGAACAAGCCGTCACTTGGCGCGAACATGCCGGTAAACAAGCCATTGACTCAAAGCGTCTTCGCACTGAGCTTCCAGAGGTTTACGAAAACTTCCTGAAAGTTGGCGACCCATTTCGGGTCATGCGAGTTAAATAACCTAGGCACCCAACTTCATCATCCAGTGTTTCCAAATAATCACCATCGCAGCAGTATCTAGTTCGCAATATTGCAGAAGCATTTTTTTAACAGCGTCACGGTGCTTGGCGTCAGAACGGCTCAAGCCATACATCATCTCTTGATAGGTGCGCATCGCCCCGATACCATCGCGCACGGCTTCGACCGCTACTTCTTTGTTCTCGTTGTTACTCAAATTATTTTTTTCTGCTTCTAAAATCAAGCCTGTCAAAGCGCTGTAAGGGTCAAGCGCACCGTCAAGGCTCTCGCGAAAATACTTTGCAAACCACGGGTCACGCCATAAATTTTCGTTGCTACCCCAGATTGCCGGCAAGACGTATTTAATACTCAAGCTTCCACCCATCTTTGGGTGGTAATAGTGCTCGGCGCACAATTCGAGCAAGTCCTGCACCCGCCCACCGTCTTTGCGATCTGGCACCATCGCGTCGATCCAGTTGGCGATCTCTTTATCGGCATGGTTGTAGCTCGTCATTTGGCGACGAATGTCGCGCAACGTTGTTTGCTCAAAGTCGCTCCACACGAACATCGTGCCGCTATCACCGATCGCATCGCGTAATGCCCGAGCAAAATCAAAGCTCGGAAACGCATCTGCGACGTTTATCCATTCACAGTGCTTCAACTCTTTATCGCCTGGCTTCAAAATCGTGTGACAACTGAATTGAAATGCAATCTGTTCATAGGGTTGCATGCCCTTGTGATACGGCACGGCTAAACGCGAAGTTTCAAAGTCAACAAAATGCAATGGATACTCGCATGCCGCCAACTCGTCAGCCAATTGTGGGTCGATAAATTCTTTTCCGCTGATTGTGCACTCAAGTTGTCGAATTTGGCGTTTGCCTGTTGATTTAGTTTTGTCAATAATTTTTGCTGGAATTTCAACAAGTTTTGAAATGCGATTATTGATCAACCAGCCAAGGCCTTCTTTGCTGTTGCCGGCCGCGTCAGCCAAAAAGCCGATCTTGAACAGGTCGACCACATGCGGGTCGCCTGCTGCGAGTTCACCCCAACACTCGGCAAAACCATTTCGCAGACTATTGATATTGCGATATTCGCAGTCTCGACACTTGCTACCCAGTGGTGGCTCAATCTCAATGCTTGGGTCGGCAGAAATCTTAAGCAACGTTTTGCTCGTCGACCTGACCCCGGCAATCAATTCGTCAACTTCGGCACGTACGTTCAAAAAACCCAAGAAGTGTTGACTTCGCAACGCCACGACATCACCGTTATAAATTGCTCGCGGTCCAGTGCTGCCAGGGTCTTTGTCGATCAGCAATTCGACTTTGTTGAAGATCGCTTCTTCATGACAAGTTTTTGCTTTGTCAACGAGACATAACTCAGGCTCAACTTTCATTTCTGGATACGCCAGTTCAAGCGCATTTGCCTGATACGTGATGTCTAATAAATAGTCACGCCAATTACTCAGAATGCCGCCTTGTTTGCCGCGAAACGGCGTCGGATCACTTATCGAGTCAAAACTCGCCGCCTTGACCTCAATCAGTCGCAAAACATTGCCGGTGCGCTGCAAAATGTCGACACGCACCAACATGTCGTTGACGACAAATGTCGGCTCAAACCAAACACCGTCGCCCGGCACTGCCAACAACCTCGCGGTCGCCTGCTCGGGGGTCTCGCCCGAGTTGGGCACGACCCACACACCATCGTCAAACAACGCTCGAGCCAAAGCCTCAACCATGAAGCCGCCGTCAGCGAAAAATTCTAAAAACGAATTACTGCTGTTTAACGACGGATACCCAGATTTGAAATATTTAAGTTTGACCGGGCAGTCACACCCCAACATAAAGTTCGACTTCGACAGCAGTTTCTCACGATCGGCCACCAAAACAACTTACAACCCGTGTGTCGCGCGGTAAGCGACTAATCAAACAATCATTGCGTAGCCATTGCCACGCGTTCGTCGCCTTCTGGGTTGCGCCACGATCGCCCTGCTGGCACAACAACTACGCGATGCAAAGCACGATCAGTAAACGTAAACGGAGACTCAACACCGCGAATCACCGATGATCCGCGCAAATAACCAACGGTCAATCCAAATACGCCAAAAAACACAGGCACCGTTGCAGGTATCTCACCCGAGCCGACAGGCAGATCGTCGTAATACAAACTCACTTCGCCTTTGAACCGACCAGTTGACTTAAATTCAACTCGCAGAGTATGCGCACCAACTGGCACGTCAACTTCTGCCGATACAGAAAAATAATAGAGATCTAAAAAGTTATGAACGTAATGCAAGCGCTTGTCTTTGACGTAAACGGCGTATCCGCCAGCGCCACTGCCTTGGGCAATTATTGCGCCTTCAACTCCGGTTGATGGCACATTTACCTCGGCCAAAATCTCAAACGATCGATTGCGCAAGTTCGGCGCAACCATCGGCGGTATCGCACCAATACCTGGTCGGTATTCGTAGCGCTCTTGTCGATATCTCTTGTCGCCGAACTTTCCTGGTTGATTATTGAGCGGCAGAATTTGTTGCTTGTCGGCGAGGTCCCACCACAGCGCGATCATCTCTTTTAATTTTTCAGGATGTTTTGCCGCGAGGTCGTGTGTTTCCGCGAGATCTTTCTCGACGTGGTAGAGCTCCCACTGCTCGACATCAAAACCTATATTCGGATCTGATCCGTCGTAACTTGGCGTGCCAGGTAAGCCAGGCATTTGATGAAACACAACCGCTTTCCAACCGTCGTGATACAGCGCACGTGATCCAAACATCTCATAACACTGAGTTACGTGTTTGCTCGGCGCTTTGGCGTCACTGAGCGTGTGCGCAAAACTCACGCCCTCGATTGGCTGTTGTTCGACGCCGGCAATGTGCGTCGGCGCTTCGATACCGATCAATTCGAGCAGAGTCGGCATCACATCTACCGCGTGCAAATACTGTGTTCGCACTTCGTTTTTGGCCGCAAGCTTTTTAGGCCAATGCACAATCAGCGGGTCAGTCACACCGCCTTCGTGAGTTTCGCGCTTCCATCGTTTGAACGGTGTGTTACCTGCCCACGCCCAACCCCACGGATAGTGATTGTGCGCGTCTGGTGTGCCGAGCAAATCAATTCGTTTCATGTTTTCTTCAAGGCTCTCGGGCACGAAGTTAAAGAAAAACATTTCGTTGAACGAGCCCTTTGGCCCGCCTTCTGCGCTTGCGCCGTTATCGCTCATCACGAGCACAATCGTGTTATCTAGTTCGCCCATTGACTCGATTTGTTTGATCACTCGGCCAACTTGAGCATCAGTGTGAGTCAAGAAACCTGCGTAGACCTCCATCATTCGTGCATAAAGTTTTTTCTCGTCGGCAGAGAGACTCGCCCACTCTGGCACCCAATGCGGACGCTCACTTAGAACCGTGTCGCTCGGCAATAAGCCAGATTTTTTCTGACGCGCAAAAACTTCTTCACGCCACGCGTCCCAACCTTGATCAAACTTTCCGCGATATGCGTCGATAAAACTCTTCGGCGCCTGATGTGGTGCGTGACAAGCACCAGGAGCAAACCACATGAAGAAAGGTTTCTCAGGGTGCGCCGCACGCAAGTCGTTGATAAACAGTTCGGCTTTATCTGCCATGTCTTCAGTTAGGTGATAACCCTGTTCTGGCGTACGCGGTGGGTCAACTTGGTGATTGTCGTAAACAAGATCTGGGTGATACTGATCTGTCTCGCCACCAAGAAAACCATAAAAACGTTCGAAGCCGCGACCAAGTGGCCATCGCTCTCGGGTTGATCCCATTTGGTTTTCACCTTGCGGCGAGAGATGCCACTTGCCAAGCAAATATGTTGCGTATCCATTGCGCACGAGAATCTCAGAAATCATTCCCGCGCTTGCCGGCATAATCGCGTTGTAACCAGGGAAGCCCGAAACAATGTCGGCGACACGACCCATGCCCACACTGTGCGGGTTGCGGCCCGTCAATAGCGCGGCACGTGTTGGCGAGCACAACGCCGTCGTGTGATAGTTGCTGTAACGCAAACCATTGCTCGCGAGTTTGTCAAAAGTTGGTGTGGCAATATCTGAGCCGTAGCAACCAAATTGTGCGTAGCCCACATCGTCGAGCAACACCACAAGAATGTTCGGCGAACCTTCGGGCGGTGTCGTTAGTGGCGGCCACCACGGCGTTGAGTCGTCAAATGTGCGACCAATCTTGCCTTTGAACTCGTTTTGCACCGATACCCCCTTGAGAAAAAATAGCCTCCCAACGTGCGAATAGTCGTATCAGAAGAGTTGAGAATTTGCGGTGCTGATTTGCAGTTATCATTAGCGACACCAGCGCTCGTAGCTCAACGGATAGAGCATTTGACTTCGGATCAAAGGGTTGGGGGTTCAAGTCCCTCCGAGCGCGCCAACAATGATCCTCGGCGGGTCTACCTCCGACAACTCGTTGTCGTACTATT
>JAEMTQ010000113.1 GCA_016462185.1 Ilumatobacteraceae bacterium | reverse complement strand
AGTTAGCGGTTGACAAGGGCGCGGGCGACGCCTGCAACAAGCGCAGCACGCTCGCCCATTGTCGAAATTAAAACATGTTCAGTTATGGCGTGCGCCCCACCACCAACAGCGCCCATGCCATCAAGTGTCGGAATACCAATCGCTGCAGTGAAGTTGCCGTCTGAGCCACCGCCGACTGCAACACCTTGCAGATTTTTTATCCCTAAATCTTTGGCCACAACTTCGGCTACACCAAAAAGTGCACGGCCAGCCGACTCGTGCATCGGCGGACGATTCACGCTTCCGGTCACCTTGATCGTCGCCCCCGAAACTGTTGGTTTGAGTTGCGATAGTTCGAGTTCAATGCGCTCTTTTTCTTCGGGCAACACAACCCGCACATCAACTTTGATCATCGCTGCATCGGGCACGACGTTTTCTGAGTTGCCAGCAGTCGCCACGGTTGGCGTCACAGTCGTGCCAAGTTCAGGACGAGCCATCGCCACAATGCACTGCACCTGCGCAGCAAGTTCGACAAGCGCGTTGATACCTTTTTCGGGTTCAAGTCCGGCGTGTGAAGCCCGACCACCGATGTGCACCGTGAAAGTTCCAACACCTTTGCGTGCAATCTTCAATGCGCCACCATCGGCACTCGGTTCAAGCACAAGCACCGCGCCAGTCGCCCGCGCGCGCGATTCAATCAATTCGCGCGACGTATAAGAGCCAACTTCTTCGTCGGCAGTGATCAACATTTCGACTTGACTTGAGTCGCTGATCGCGCTCAACCCATGAATCGCCTGCACGATGCCAGCCTTCATGTCGAAAATTCCGGGGCCACGCGCGATGTCGCCATCAACTGAAAACGGCCGCGTCGCAGTTGTGCCCAGCGGAAACACCGTGTCGTGATGACCGACGATCAAAACTTTTGTGTTGTCGCCACCTTTCCAATGCACATGCGGGCCACTTTCTCCGTGGATAATCTCTGCCCGCCTCCCGGTTACTTTTTCGAAAAGTCCGGCCAAGTATTTTGCGCTCACTTGCAAATGTTCAACGTCAAGCGACGGTGACTCAAGATTTACAAACTCGCCAAGTTGTTCGACCATCTGCGGCACGCGTGCTTGCATCTGCTCGCGCAGTTCACTTGCGGTGGGGGTTCCCGTTGTCAAACTCACCTATCTATAGTGCCACGCACAGACACGAGAATCTCGCTGAAATATCTGTGCTTTCTCGCACAGTTTCTTGAAAATTAGTGTGCCCGGGATCGGACTCGAACCGATACAGCGCTTTCGCACCAGGGGGGTTTAAGCCCCCCGCGTCTACCATTCCGCCACCTGGGCAACCCTGTCAGGCTACGCGCGTTTCACCCTCATCGCTAACCAAAAGCATTTCAACACTCTGCCAAAGCACCGTTCTCGCAATTTCAGCTTCGCGCCCAGCGAGCCGATTCGCAGCAACCACACCCTCGATCATGTCGCTCAGCACAGCCACAAACGGACGCCCACGCAACAACACAGACACAACCACGCCGTTATTTATTCGACGCAAACTGCGATCGACGCCCACAATACGTGGCGGACTTCGAAAACCAGGTGGCTGCAGACCGTGCCTGTGAGCTTGACTGGCGAGCACTCGGGCCGCACCGGCGAATTGCGTGTAGTGCGTTGAAACGAGCTTTTGATTTTGAGTGTTTACGCTCGTCATGTTGCAAATTATTACAGAGGGGTATCGCACAGTTAATTCTCAAAACACCCATTCTGTATTGTAAGTAATCACTTCATGACAACAGGCGAACTCAATCCGATGCAACAAAGTGTTGTCGACGTTCTCGGCAAACCAGCGGGCTGGGTGCCGTTGCCAATTTCTGTTGTCGAATCTCTACGTGAACAAATCGAAACTGCGCTTGCACCACTGGCTGCAAAACTCACGGCTGATCGTCCACTATTTATAAGTAAAAGCAGTTTGACCACCGTGCACGGTTGCGAGGCGCATTATTTGGCTTCGCTCGATTCTTTCGAATGGACAATCCTGAATGTTCGTGGCACGGTCATGCACAAAGCTGTAGAACTCGCCATCAATTGGCGCGGCTCGGTTGAACCTGCAGCTCTCGTTGACGAAGCACTCGCCCGCCTCGAAGACGAAGAGAGTCGTGGCCCGAGCGAGTTCATCGCCCAACTCTCGCCTGGTGAGCGTGCCCAACTTCGCAGTTATGCGGTTGATCTCTATACAAAATTCGAAGAAAGTTTTCCGCCGCTTAAAGCATCATGGCGACCAGTAACAGAAAGTGCCGCCCGGGTTGAACTATTTAAAGGTCTGATTTTTCTTTCAACTCGAGTCGACTTAACGCTTGGCGGTCCAGGCAGCAAAGTGATCATCGACCTCAAGAGCGGTCGAATTTATTCGAACCACCGCGAAGACCTGCGTTTTTATGCTTTGGTCGAATCGCTTCGCTCAGGTCAACCACCAAGGCGGTTGGCTACTTACTCACTCGAATCGGCTCGCGCCGACGTCGAAGAAGTCACTGAAGGTGTGCTTCAATCTGCTGTGCGCCGAGTTGTAGATGGCGCAAACGCGATTTACGAGTTAACTCGCGAAGAACGCGAACCCAAGTTGAACCCTGGTTCGCAGTGTCGATGGTGCCCACTAAAAGAAACTTGCGAAACCGGCAAACAATTTTTAGAGCGCGGCTTCGAAGACGACTAGCTAGTAATTAGCCCCGACCCATGTTTGGGCGCTTGCCATGATTGGCTTTTGAACGACGCATGCGGGCTTTTTTCTTTTTTGTTTTCTTTGACATGGCTTAATCCTAGTTGGTGAACTTACGCCAACGGGCTCGTCCTCCCGCATATGGCGATCCCTCGGCGTTTGTTTTTGAGCAAACATAAACCAACCCTTTATATGTGCCGAGGCCATCTAGCGGCGCGCAATAAGAACCTGGGTATATGTCTTTAACACCAGTGTTCGACCCCGATGTGCTTGGCAC
>JAEMTQ010000112.1 GCA_016462185.1 Ilumatobacteraceae bacterium | reverse complement strand
AAGCGCTTCAAGTTTCCAAACCCTGTCAACGAAACCTCGGCACGCATCGTGGCAGCAGGCGTCGTTGTAATCAGCGCACTATTTTTGCTTACCAACTCGACGCTCGTTCTCATCGCACTCACCTACGGTTTCGCTGCACGAGTCGCTGCCGGCCCAACATTCAGCCCACTGGCAACAGTCGCCACGCGCGTGATTACACCTCGTTTAAATCTCAATCACAAATTCGTTCCTGGCCCACCAAAAAGATTCGCCCAAACAATCGGATTAACCTTTTCCGCAACTGCACTCGTCTTGACATTGCTCGGCTTTTCATCTGCAGCGCAACTTGTGATCACTGCGCTAATCGCGGCCGCGTTTCTTGAGTCAGCATTTGCAATCTGCCTTGGGTGCATCGCATTTAGCTTTTTGATGAAACTCGGAGTAATCCCAGAAAGTGTCTGCGAATCTTGCAATGACATTTCTCTATTCTCAGCAAATAAAAATCCGCAACCTGCATCGCGCGCTTAAGCGCGATTCACCAACCTAAAAGTAAGGTTGATTCGCGGCCCCACCGCAGTTTTAGTTTTGGCAATTTGATGAACCCAGCAAATCTGCGACAACCCCGACATAACAAGCAGCGAACCGTCTTCTAAATCGACTCGCACAGTTTGCTTTGTCTCGCGATGTCGCAAATCAAACCGACGCGTCGCACCAAGACTCACCGATGCAATCGTCGGCTCACGCCCGTTGATCGCTTCGTTGTCCGAATGCCAACTAACCGAATCGTTGCCGTCTCGATATAAATTGACAAGCACCGAATTAAAACTTGCTCCGGCAACAGACTCGCATTTCAGCCGAAACTCATCCAATAAATCGGTCATCGGGTGCGCCACACGCTCAATTCGCGAATAGACATAATTCACGCCCGTGTTCGTATGCCAAGTCGACTTGCCCGCTTGTGGATACTTCTTACCAAACATCACGATTTCAGGTTGCTCCCACGGCGTTTCTGCTTGCAGTCTCTCAAATGCCTTACGGGAGAACTCTTCGCTGAAAACTCGCCGATGCAACACGGCGCTGCCATCAAACGGCAAAATCTCTTGTGAATCGTTGAACAAACTGAATGTCGTCACTTCAAAACTATATATATCACGCTTCTATCAATCGCGCAGGCGAACATGGCAGATCACCCAAAATCATCTATCATCATTAGCGGAGGATCTACCGAATGAAACCAGAATCAGTTTTGCGAGTCACCACCTTGCTCGCAGCCGGAGCCAGTCTCGTTTTGAGCGTCTGGCTGTACTTTCAAAGCAGCTCAATTGAAGATCGCCTCAACGGCATTTACGTTGGCGTTTGGGTGCCATCAATTCTTGCTCTCGGTGCATTTTTGCTCGCGGGTCAAGGAAAAAAGAGTTAACCATGTCGCTCGCAGCACTCTTTGGATTTGGAAGCGTAATTTTTCTGATCGTAATGACAGGCGCTTTTATCTATGGACTAACTGCCTTGCGACAAGTTGCCGACCGCGATAACTACCGACCGGGGTCTGCGAAAAACTAAACGCGTTTCGGCAAGCCAACGCGAACAGGCACGCCGCTCGAGAACATCACATGCGGCTCGCCGTTGATCTGCGCACGTGGGGCAGCAAAGCCTGCGGCTTGAATCAACGAATCATCCAGTGAAATAATTTCGGCTCGCTGCAACTTCCATTTTGGATGCGAAATCGGCGCATAACGCAAGTTTCCACTTCGCGTAGTCGTATACAAACCCCAACGAGCGCTCAAAAAAATCTCGAGTGGTGACGGCTCAATTATTGGCTCCAAGATTTTTAGTTGAATTTTTGTTGACGCACTACCCCGCGGCCAACGACGCACAACTGAAGTATGCAATTCGTCGCCGACGCGTTTGTTGCTCGCCTTACCAAAGCAATACGGCAACGTATAAGTCGTACGCGCAACGAGAACCGGCAGCAACCGGTTGATATCCAAAGAACAAAACCAAACACCAGGTATTCCGTTGCGACGAACATAGGTGCGAACATTAATTTCAGGAAACGACCCGAGATACGGGATAGCTGGTAACCCAGGCACACCAATGCCTCGCATTGAAAAAGGAATCAACCCGACCCATGCCGAGCCATCACAGACATCAACTTCAAGTCCCGGTGGCAAAATGCTTGCAACTTCTTCTACCGAATACCGATAGTGAATGTACGCGAGGTCGTACCAACCTTGTTTCATGATCGCGCGCCGCACGGGCTGCGGGCAAATTTCTGAATAGCTCATTGTTTTATCTAAGCCCGAACGTACTGCAGAAGCATCACTGTGCAGACGACTGCGCGCAACGACCAAGCAATAGTTCGTGGCCAATTCGTCACAACTAGTCGATGCCCAATTTCTGCAGTTGGGTTTGTCGCCATTTTGGCGTGCAACGGAACCGAGAGGAACACGGTGCTGCCGAGCGCAATAGCCAATAACACTGCGCCGACCCAAGGCCAAATAATTTGCACACCTTCTGGTCGACTAATTAAGAGCCCCAATGTTGTGAAGCCTTCAACAGCCATTGGTATCGCCAAGACTTGCCCCGTGCTGCGTTGATGTTGCTCTGCGACTTTGACTGCGTCGCCAACCGGCACATTCGCCAGCAACGGATAATGCACCCATTGCACGAACCAGATCACGCCGGTCATCACCGTCGCTGCCACAAAATTTGCCAACAAAATAATTTCACTCACAATTTGCTCACTTCTGCAGAATACTCTGATAAGCACTGATCTATCTAGCGTGACATAAACAAAGGCAACAGAACTTGGTGAAGACCGACACTGCGCAAAACAGAACTATCGATACTGCAAATGGTGTGAAGCTGCACACAGTGACATGGGGTACATCACAAACACATCCACAAAAACCGATTGTGCTCGTGCACGGTCTGGCATCAAACGCAATGTTGTGGGAAGGCGCCGCACTCGCCTTGTGCGCACTCGGACATCTCGTAACTGCAGTTGATCTTCGTGGTC
>JAEMTQ010000111.1 GCA_016462185.1 Ilumatobacteraceae bacterium | reverse complement strand
CGGTTTGCACAGTCGCTCACAAAAAATTACGAAGTCACCTGTATCGGATATGCAGGAGACGGCCCAGCCCCAGCCATGGCGATGCTGGCTAAACAACGGGCGCAAAATGTTTGTCAATTAATCGCAGCATTGGTTCGTGGAGTTTCAATCAAGGTCGCCAGCATTTCGATGGGTCGGCTAACGACAAATTCGCTAACTGAGTCAAAAGGCGCCCTGATTGGCAACGGCAAAGTACGCAAAGTAGTAGTCAAGGTGAAATTGGCTCAAAACTAGCCAAATTAGCTGGAACTAAAAGGTTGTGAACCGCTTCAGTCTGCTGCCACACTAGAAGGGATGTTTTCAACAAAAGGAATCTTTAGCGTTTCTGTCGTCGTTATTCTCTAGGCGCGCGCTCAAAGAGCGTGCGCCGACAACCTCCCGCCAGGGAGGTTTTTTTATTCCCCAAAATTCAATTAAGAAATTAGAAAATTAGCAAGAGGAGACTGAAAATGAAATCAAATCAACAAATCACCGGAGCCCAAGCCCTGATCAAAGGACTCGAGCAAGAAAATGTTGAAGTGATGTTCGGGTTGCCAGGCGGCTGCATTCTGCCTGCGTATGACCCATTGATCAAATCAAGTATTCGCCACATTCTCGTGCGCCATGAACAAGGTGCGGGACACATGGCCGAAGGTTATGCGCACGTAACTGGTCGACCTGGTGTTGCGATGGTAACTAGTGGTCCAGCGGCTACAAACTTGGTAACTCCACTGTGCGATGCATATATGGACTCAATTCCGATGGTTGCCATAACCGGTCAAGTTCCGACAAGCGCAATTGGTACAGACGCGTTTCAAGAGTGCGACACGGTGGGCATCACCCGCAGTATCACCAAACACAACGAACTTGTAATGAGCGCAGATGATTTGCCGCTCGCAATTCGTCAGGCGTTTCACATCGCTACAACTGGTCGACCAGGACCAGTTCTTATCGACGTGCCAAAAGATGTTTTGCAAAACATGATGGATTGGCATTGGCCATCAGACGACGAAGTAATCGACAGTTTGCCTGGCTACAAGCCGACGACAAAGGGTCATCCGCGAATGATCAAAGAAGCGGCGAAGCTGATTCTTGAATCAAAGCAGCCAATTCTTTATGTTGGCGGCGGCGTGCTCAAAGCGCGTGCAGCAGAAGCGTTGCGTGAACTTGCAGAGTTGACGAACATTCCGGTTGTTACAACCTTGATGGCTCGTGGCGCATTTCCTGATAATCATCCGTTGTGCTTGGGTATGCCGGGTATGCACGGCACTGCGACTGCAGTGACTGCAATGCAAAAAGCCGATTTGTTGATCGCGCTGGGCTCACGCTTTGACGACCGTGTAACGGGCAAAGTTTCTGCGTTTGCGCCAGATGCGAAAATCATTCACGTCGACATTGACCCTGCTGAACAGGGCAAAGTTCGCAAACCAGACGTGCCAATTGTTGGTGACTGTCGTTTGGTGATCGAAGAAATGATCGTTGCTTTGCGTGATTTGATGTCAGGTGGCATGACGCAGGCAGACATCTTGCCTTGGCGTAGTCGCGTAAACGGTTGGAAAGAAAAGTTTCCACTTTCGTACGAGCCAAGCGAGTTGGGTGCTGCATTGAAGCCGCAATACTGCCTTGAAAAACTTCGAGATCTTTCACCACCCGACACGATTCTCGTGTCCGGTGTGGGCCAGCACCAAATGTGGTCGAGTCAGTATTGGCATTTCAACGAGCCGTATACATGGGTCAACTCTGGCGGTCTTGGCACGATGGGTTTCTCGGTGCCTGCAGCAGTTGGCGCCAAAGTTGGTCGTCCAGACAAAACAGTTTGGGCAATTGATGGCGACGGTTGTTTCCAAATGACTGCACAAGAGTTGATCACCGCATCAGTTGAGCAGATTCCAATCAAGGTTGGCATTTTGAACAACTCAAACTTGGGCATGGTTCGTCAATGGCAAGAAATGTTCTACGACAATCGTTACAGCCAAGTGCACTTCTCAGAGTCGGTTCCTGATTACGTGAAGATGGCAGAGTCAATGGGTTGTGTCGGCATTCGTGTTGAAGCACCAGAAGAAGTTGAATCGGCAATTGACAAAGCAAACAGCATCAATGACCGACCTGTTGTTGTCGAGTTTCGTGTTGCGCCGACAGAGCAAGTTTTTCCGATGGTGGCAGCGGGTCGAAGCAACGACGAAATCATGTTGCAACCATCTCAAGAAATTCGAAGGGACTTACTGCGATGACATCTACAAATCCTTACGGTGCAGAAGCTAATCATCATGTGCTCTCGGTTTTGGTGCAGAACCGACCGGGTGTTCTGGCGCGCGTAGCGTCACTATTCGCTCGTCGTGGGTACAACATCTTTTCGCTTGCTGTCGCCCCGACGGAGCAAGAAGATTACAGCCGCATCACAATTGTTGTAGATCTTGAGAGCGCAACACTTGAACAGATGGTCAAGCAGTTGTTCAAACTCGTAGATGTCGTTCGAATTTCTGAACTCGACCCAAGAAACTCGGTTGAGCGCGAGCTGATGGTCGCCACAATTCGAGCAACGCCAGAGCAACGTGGTCAAGTTGTTGAGTTGACGAATATCTTCGAAGGCAAGATTCTCGGCGTTGGACCAGAGGCATTGAGCGTGAGTTTGGATGGAAGTCCAGAAAAATTGAACGATTTCTCCGAATTGCTGCGACAATATGGAATCATCGAATCACAGCGCACGGGTCGCGTCGCGCTGCCAAAACTAGATCGCACTGCACGGGTTCGTGCAGTGAAAGAACCAAAAGGAAAGGCAATCTAATGGCTGCAAATATTTACTACGAAAAAGATGCTGACCCATCAATTATTCGCGCAAAGAAAGTTGCGATTGTGGGTTACGGTTCTCAAGGTCACGCTCATGCGCTGAACCTTAAAGAGTCTGGTGTTGATGTTGTTGTTGGTTTGCGCGATGGTTCGTCATCAAAAGTCAAAGCCGAAAGTGCTGGCTTGCGCGTGATGTCGATTGCCGACGCCACAAAGTACGCCGACGTGATCA
>JAEMTQ010000110.1 GCA_016462185.1 Ilumatobacteraceae bacterium | reverse complement strand
CTCAATAAGCATGAGATTAATCTAGGACTTTTGGCATACCTAAGGTGAGTTGAACGATTTGCAGAATCAAGAACGGTGTTTGGCTTCTTTAAGCGCATCAAGCACCATTACTTTTGCCAGGTGTCGCCGATAGTCGGCAGAAGCCCGAAGATCAGAACTCGGTGAAGTGCCTTCGTCTGCAAAATTTGCTGCCTGTTCAAAATCGGCGCCAGAGGCGATCGCTTCTTCACTTTTCGCGGCACGAAGCGGAATTTCTCCCATCGCGCCAAGAATAATGTTTGATTCGCTAACTGCAACTGAAACAACCGCCCAGTCTTGCGAACGAATAGTAAATTTTTGATAACTCCAGTTTGATGTTGGTGCAAATGGAATATGGATTTCCGTCAGCACATCATCTTGATTCAGCGCTGTTGTCCAGAATCCTAGAAAAAAGTCAACAGCGCCAATAGTCCGAACACCATTTGGACCTGTGGCAACGAACGATGCGTTGGCCGCAAACAAGGCGACCGAGAGGTCAGAGGCGGCGTCACCGTGCGCGACAGATCCGCCGATTGTGCCACGGTGTCGTACCTGAGGATCACCAACAAGTTTTGCTGCCGCTGCAATTATTGGCGCATATTTTTTAATCAAAGGTGAATTTTCAATTTGCTCGTGCGTCGTCAATGCGCCAACAATTAGCTTGTCTTTTTCTTCGCGAATGCCACGAAGATTACTGATTCGCGCAATATCGATGAGCACAGCAGGCGTCGCGAGTCGCAGTTTCATTAGTGGGATCAGCGAGTGACCACCAGCAAGAAGTTTTGAATCATCCCCATAATGGTTAAGAGCGTCGCTCGCTTCTTTAACTGTCGTCACTGGGATGTGAGTAAATTGTGCGGGGATCATTTGCCCCCACCGTTTTCTGCAGCCCATCGCACCGAATTGACGATCATTTCGTAACCCGTGCAACGACAGATATTTCCTTCGAGGGCATGTCTGATTTCGTCCTCGCTTGGCGTTGTATTCTCACGCAGTAGTGCAGTTGAAGCCATAACCATTCCGGGGGTGCAATAGCCACACTGCAGACCGTGTTGTTGTCTGAAACCTTCTTGAACCGGGCTGAGTCCGTTGAAGTCTCCCGATAACCCTTCAATTGTCGTGACTTCTTCGCCTTGAACTTGAACCGCAAGCACGGTGCAACTTTTGATTGCACTGCCATTGAGCAACACAGTGCACGCACCACAGTTAGATGTATCGCAACCGATGTGCGCTCCGGTGAGGCGGGCATTTTCGCGGATGTAGTGGATCAATAGTGTGCGATCTTCAACATCGTGCTGATGATCAGTTCCATTAATTTTGATGCGAACACTTGTCATCTTTATTTTCTCCCATTCATTGCATTCCATACTTTTTCGGGTGTTACGGGCATATCGATATGTTCAACGCCAAATGAAGATAATGCGTTGACGACGGCGTTGACTACGGCAGGTGGACTTCCGACTGCTCCCGATTCGCCGATACCTTTTGCACCGAGCGGATTATTTGGACACAGGGTTGTGATTCGACCAGCGATGTAATTTGGTAGATCTGGAGCAGACGGAATTAAATAGTCGATCAAGTTTGCCGTGATTGGCTGACCTGTTGATGGGTCATAACGAACTTGCTCATAGAGTGCCTGGGCGATACCTTGGGCGACTCCACCGTGCACTTGACCTTCTGCCATGAGCGGATTAATTACTGTGCCACAATCATCGACGACGACCATTTTTTGAATCTTGACCTTGCCAGTTTTTCGATTGACTTCAACGACACACGCATAAGCGCCAGATGGGTAAGAAAAGTTTGGGCTTTCATGAAACAATCGTTCTTCGAGGGTGCCTGCTTGCAACTCTGGAGGAAGTCGAAGTGGTTGAAAACTTGTTAAGCCAACATCAGACCAACTGACTTTCTTGCCAGGTGTACCGCGCACATTAAACGCATTGTCTTTGACTTCAATGTCTTGTTCTGCAGCTTCAAGAAGATGCGCTGCAATTTTTTTCGCTCTGACCATTAGCCGCTCACTTGCAACTTTTACTGCTGAACCAACGGTCGGAACGCCACGACTTCCCATTGTTCCGATTCCTTGGATCACTGTTGCTGTGTCACCATGAATCACACTTATCCGCTCAAATGGAATTCCCAATTCGTCGGAAGCGATTTGAGCAACAAATGTTTCGTGGCCTTGTCCGTGTGGGGAGGAACCAATGAAAATTGTTGCTGAACCATCGGGGGCAATCCGAATTTGTGCAGACTCCCAAGATGCAAGATGCCCGAATCCTTCCAGAGAACCATTGGGTCCAAAGCCGGCAATTTCAAGCCAGCAAGAAAAGCCAATTCCGATAAGCGGAGCATTTTTGTCGGCAAGATTTTTTGCCTGCTGTGCTTTGGCAGCGTCATAGTCAAGCAACCGCAAACATTCATCAAGCGCCTGGGGGAAATCGCCGGAGTCGTAGACAACTGCTTCATTGTGAGTCTCGTATGGAAAGTCTTTTGGCTGGATGAAGTTAATTTGTCGAACTTTTACCGGGTCTAAGTTTGTTTTAAGTGCGACGAGATCAATGATTCGCTCAATCGAGAAAGTTGCCTCAGGTCGACCTGCCCCGCGATACGCGGCAACTGGAGTTGTATTAGTTACAACTGTTCGAAACCCCGTTGAAACGTGTGGAATTTTGTAGCAACCTGCAGCCATCCAACCGGTCAGGGTGGCTAGTCCAAGACCAGTTGGGTCTCCATACGCACCGAGATTCTGACTAATTACCATCCGCAACGCATTGATCTTTCCATTTTTCTCGAAGCCAACTTCAATTTCGTGAACCTGGTCGCGACCGTGACTCATCTGCACCATTGCCTCTGAGCGAGTCTGCATAAATTTCACAGGTCGGCGGAGCCATTTAGATAAAAGTGGTGCAACAAAAAACTCTGGATACCAAACTATTTTTGCACCGAATCCACCGCCAACATCTGGGGCAATCACGCGGCACAAATTCTGTGGCGTATCAAGCCACGATGCGAGTTTGTTTCG
>JAEMTQ010000038.1 GCA_016462185.1 Ilumatobacteraceae bacterium | reverse complement strand
TCGAGGGTTTCGTATTCAACGATTGCTTTTTCGATTGCATCTTCGCCTTGGTCTGGTCGCTGCGTTACAACTGCTGCGATGAGTTCTCCGACCCATCGAACTTTGCCCTTTGCTAAGTGAGATCGTTTTGCCATCGGGTTGAAAGCCGAGGGCTCTTCTTCAAGGCCAAGGTCGTCTGCGGTAAAGACCGCTACAACGCCAGGAGAATTTTTGCATTCTGACAAATCAATACTCGTGATTTTTGCGTGGGCGACAGTTGATCGCACGTAGGTCACGTGCAACGCGCCGGCAAAAAGCGGTTCGTCGTTTAAGTCTTCAATGTACTTTCCACCAGATGTCAGAAATTTTGGGTCTTCTTTGCGTAAGACGCGATTACCAAGAATGCTTCCAGCCATTGTGTTTACCCGACTCTTTAGTTCGTTGCCGTGCCTAATCTACACGAGCGCAGCGACTATGGCTGAAGCGGATTTAGAATTTCGACGCCACTGTTGCGCACAGCCTGCGCTATGCGCACTTGCAAGATATTGGTCACAACCGAATATGGCCATTCAGTCGGAAGGTTCGCTGCCGCATTTGGAACATCAAGCATTGGCACGCGCTTTTCGCTGGCCAATAGATAGCCCAATTGAGATCTAATGGCTTCTTGTATTCCTTCTGGTGTTTTCAAAACGTCAACTTCATCCTGCAACGCATCGTTGATGTCTTCAAATGCGGCGAACTGTTCAGATTTTGAGGCAATCGAAGATCTTTGCTCGGTCCAAGTTCGCATCGGAATGACAAAAAAAGCGAGCGAGACAGCGCCAACAAACACCACTCCGACCGAGATCATCGCAAATCGGTTGCGGCGCGCGCCAGAAAAGCGCCGTTCAGTAATCGTGCTCACACGTCTATTCTGTCGTATTTCTGGGTGTTAACCGAGTTATTTGGTCTAGCGCTTGAATAGCGACGGGTATCTGGCGGTTGCGCCAAGTTCTTGCTCGATGCGCAACAGCTGATTGTATTTTGCAACACGGTCGCTTCTGGCTGGGGCGCCAGTTTTGATTTGCCCGCAGTTTGTAGCCACGGCCAGATCGGCAATTGTCGAATCTTCTGTTTCGCCACTGCGGTGACTCATCACGCTCGAATAATTGTTTGCAGTCGCCAGATTTACGGTGTCAAGAGTTTCGGTAAGTGTGCCGATTTGATTGACCTTGATCAGAACGCTGTTCGCCACTTTTTTATCAATTCCTTGTTGCAAACGCTTTGGGTTAGTCACGAAAAGATCGTCACCCACAAGTTGCACGCGATTTTTAAGTGCTTGTGACAGCGCCGACCATCCAGCCCAGTCATTTTCTGACATTCCGTCTTCAATTGAAACAATCGGATACGTATCAACAAGGCGAGTCCACCATGACGCGAGTTCGTCGCTCGTCAATATCTTGTTCTCTCCAGTCAAGTGATATCGCGAATCTCTAAAAAGTTCGCTCATCGCAGGATCAAGAGCAATCGAGATATCTTTGCCGGGTTTAAAACCGGCTTTTGCGATTGCATCGACCAAAAATTCAATTGCCGATTCATTGCTAGAAAGGTTCGGAGCAAAACCACCTTCGTCGCCTACCGCGGTTGAAAGACCTTTTTCTTTGAGCAATGATTTCAGCGTGTGATAGGTCTCGACACCCCACTGCAGCGCTTGACTAAAACTATTTGCACCGATCGGCATGATCATGAACTCTTGCAAGTCAATGTTGTTATCGGCGTGAACGCCACCGTTCATCACATTCATCATCGGTACCGGCAGAGTTACTGCTTTTTCGCCACCGATTGATCGATACAACGGCGTATGTCTGTCATCGGCTGTTGCGCGAGCGACTGCCAGACTGACGCCGAGCATTGCGTTTGCGCCAAGCCGCGATTTATTCTCGGTGCCGTCAAGTGCAATTAATTTGTGGTCAAGGGCTTTCTGATCAGCTGCGTCAAGACCGATGATCGATGAAGCGATTTCTGTGTTTACATTTTTGACTGCGTTTTGCACGCCTTTGCCGAAATAGCGCTTGCCCCCGTCGCGCAATTCAACTGCTTCGTGCTCGCCAGTTGATGCCCCAGAGGGCACGATTGCTCGACCAAATGCACCCGAGTCAAGCGTGACTTCAACTTCGACAGTTGGGTTGCCACGCGAGTCTAAAACTTCTCGTCCATGAACTCTTTTGATCTGCGTCATCGGCTAATAACTTACGTCATCTTTGACTAGTTGCGAGTCTGTTTCTTGACAGAGTCCCAAAGTTCATCAAGTTGGGCGAGAGAGCAGTCTTTGAGTGTCAAATTGCGCTGTTCGGCAAGTGCAACTACGCCTTCAAATCGACTGCGAAATTTATCTGCAGCCGATCGCAAGGCAGTCTCGGCGTCAACACCAAGATGGCGCGACAAGTTGACAACGCTAAACAAGACATCTCCAAGTTCGAGAGCGACTTCGCTTGGGTCGCTTTTCTGCTTCACTGCTTGGCTCAACTCGTTTAACTCTTCAGTAATTTTTGCTGAAGCCCCCGTGCTGTCTGGCCAGTCAAAACCATGTTCGGCAGCACGCTTTTGCAACTTTGATGAATACATCAGCGATGGTGAAGAGTTGGCAACACCTTCAAAAATCGAAGTGCTGGTCACTGCACCACGTTCTTGCTGTTTGATTGCATCCCAGTTAGTCACTACTGCATCGGGCGAGTCTGCTTGAACGTCGCCAAATACATGCGGGTGTCGACGCACCAACTTGTCATGAATCGAGCGTGCCACATCGGCGATAGTGAATCTGCCTTGCTGTTCGGCGATCGTTGCATGAAACTCGACTTGATACAGCAGATCACCAAGTTCTTCAATGAACTTTTCATCAGTTGTCTGGTCATCGACGCTAAGTGAGTTGATCGCATCTACAACCTCGTAAGTTTCTTCGATCAAGTAGCGCACTAGAGACTCGTGCGTCTGTTTTTCATCCCAAGGGCATTTTTCACGAAGTGTGCGCGCGAGTGAGTGCAACTTTGCCATCTCTCCGGCTACTGGCTCGGCGAGTTCGGCTATATAGATAGTCGTCAAGTGATCTGGCTCGATCACGCGATCAAGTTCTTGCCACGTCGTGTGAATAACTTTCTGATCCTCGAGCCCGAGATGATGCAATATCACAACAGGTTCGTCACCGGTTGCTGACTCATGAGCCAACTTGATGTTTGATAGAACCCAATTTGCATGGCACTGAGCCACCAGTAGTGGCCCGGTTTGGCCAGCAGCAAGTTCAGCAAAGCGATGACCGTCAACTAATCGCACGCTCGCATCAACAGGATCGATTCGCAAGACGCTCCAGGCGACATCCAAAAAACTCATTGCCGGAACCAGCAATACTTCGACGCTCTTGTCTTGCATCAGTAGTTGCACCGTCTGTTCAAGCACAAGAGGCGAGCCAGGTACCGCATACAAGATGTGCTGATGTTTTTTTGCCTCAGTCGCGAGCCGCTCAGCGATCGCGCGATAGACATCTTCGAATGCGTCGTGTTTCTCGTATTCATCATCAAAACTCACTGCATCTTTTACAAGGTGTGCGCTCGGGTGGCGCGAAGTGCGAACGAACCGATGACTGGCAGCACCGATCGCTTTTAAAGTTTGTTCGTTTATTGAGTCTGGCGAACCAGGGCCGAGGCCGACGACGGTGATCTGCGCGGTCATGCGCGAACCAAAATCAGTTCGAGACGACACCGCCACGGGCCGAACTCCAGGTTCCGTAGGCAGAGTCAACTTTTATTTTTGTGGTTGCGAGGTATCCGGTTAACAGATTTGGTCCCGCGCTCTTTGACATCAATTTAGAAATATCTTCGGCTACTTCGACAAACGGTCGAGCGTAAATTACGTGATAACCAAAACTTGATTTGACTGGGCCAAAGGCAACGCCCGGTTTTGCGAGAAGTGCGCCCGCGGTGAAGTCAACATCAAAGCCACTCTGATATTCGGCAAGGGTCATGCAGGCGTTGTCTGCACCACCGAGTGCACCACCAGATTCTTTTGCATTTGGTTCGACTGAATACTCGCCAGCGAGTTTTGCAAAGTCGCTACCAGCATTGAATTTCGCAATTGCCTCAATGGCTTTTGCTTCTTGTTCTACAACAAGATGTCGAACACACATCACGCCGAGTGTTGCCGGTGACTTTTCGTACATCTCAGCAGCTTTTTTCGCGTCAGGTGCAGCGACTCGCGCAAGAGCGAGAGTGCCAGCGTTGAGTTCAACAATTAAATCTTTTAGACCTTCTGTGAACTCGGTTGTGTCTGTATTTTGTGCGATCTTGGCTTTGATTTCGTCACGATCAGCGGCAGTAATTTCTTCGCCATAAATCTTTAGCACCTGGTCAGTTGCTGCACCCTGAACGAGTGCCGAAAGAATGCCTCGCACAGTTTCGCCGTCAATTTCGCCGTCAATAACCGGCGTTTGACCAGCCTCACCGAGCTCGGTCACGGTCTGCTCAAGTTCGGAGCGAGAAATTTTTCTGCCGTTGATTTCGGCTGCTGCATTTGAAGTCGCTCCGCACGATGCGACAAAAATCGCCAAAGATGCAAGGGCTGCCGACTTGGTTGCTAAGAAGTTTTTGTTTTTCACCGCACTCACACTAGTGCCGCAGTTTCGACAAGTTCTTGCATAAAGCCAACCAAATAAGTTGCCGCGTCTTCTCCGCGTGGAATTGCAATGTTCAGTTCGCTTGTTTGTTCGCGGTAGGTCGCACTCGGCGACAATCGCACAAGGCGCATGGCTTCGCTGGCTTTCAGCGTGATTGGGGCAAGACGTGCACGATTATCGGCGACAACAATTTCACGAAGCCCAAGGCGATGACACTCTGCTCGCAACGAGCCGACAACAAGTAGTGCTTTTGCTTGTTCAGGAAGTTCGCCGTAACGATCTTGCCATTCGGTCTGGATATCAAGCACGTCTGCATGCGTTTTTACAGCAACGAGACGACGGTAAGCGTCAAGTCGAAGTTCTTCTTTTGCGACATAATCATTCGGCAAGAATGCCGTGATTGGCACATCAATTTTTAGTTCGACAACAATTTGTGGTGTTTCGCCCTTCATCTCGGCGACTGCCTCGGTCACGAGTTGGCAATACAAGTCGTAGCCCACAGCCGCAATGTGGCCGCTTTGCGCTTCGCCGAGCAAGTTGCCTGCACCACGAATTTCAAGATCGCGCATCGCGATTTTGAAACCGCTGCCAAGTTCTGTTGCCTCACCGATCGTGCGCAATCTTTCGTAAGCATCCTCAGAGAGTGCGCGATCACGCGGATGAAATAGATATGCGTATGCACGTTGACCGCTGCGACCAACTCTTCCACGAAGTTGATGTAATTGACCAAGACCAAGCAGATCGGCCCGCTCAACAACGAGTGTGTTTACTGTCGGCATGTCGATGCCACTCTCAATGATTGTTGTGCAGACGAGAACGTCAAACTTGCCTTCCCAGAAATCTTGCACCGCACGTTCGAGAGTCGCTTCGTCCATTTGACCGTGGGCTACGACGATGCGTGCTTCTGGCACAAGTTCACGCAGTGTTCGTGCTCGATCTTCGATCGTCTTGACCCGATTGTGCACCCAAAAAACCTGGCCGTCACGCAAGAGTTCGCGACGAATTGCTTCTGTCGCCACGCGGTCATCTTCTTCGCCTACAAATGTGAGAATCGGTTGGCGATCGGCAGGGGGCGTGTGCAGCAGCGACAAGTCGCGAATGCCGACCAAACTCATCTCAAGCGTGCGTGGAATCGGTGTCGCGGTCAGCGTCAAGACGTCAACATTTGTTTTGAGCTGTTTCATTTGCTCTTTGTGTTGCACTCCGAAACGTTGTTCTTCATCGACAACCAGCAAGCCCAAGTCTTTGAATTTGACACCCTCTTGCAAAAGACGATGAGTGCCAATCACGCAGTCAATTTCGCCAGTCTCAAGTTTTTTTATCACTTGCTTTGCGCGCGTAGCGGTCAAGAAGCGCGAAAGAACCTCAACTTGAATCGGATAACCGGCAAATCGGTTGGCAAATGTCGTGCCATGCTGCGATGCGAGCAAAGTTGTCGGCACAAGAACCGCAACTTGTTTGCCATCTTGAATGCATTTGAATGCCGCACGAACTGCGACCTCTGTTTTGCCGAAACCGACATCACCGCAGACAAGACGATCCATCGGAACTTCGCGCTCCATGTCGGCCTTGGTTTCGACAATTGCCGTGCGTTGATCGGGTGTTTCAACAAACGGAAACGCCGCTTCCATTTCGTCTTGCCACGTCGTGTCGGCCGAGAACGCGTGGCCCGCTGCGTTGACTCGTTTTTGGTAGAGCACGACTAGCTCTTGAGCGATTTCGCGAACGGCGCTGCGCACACGAGACTTTGCGCGAGCGAAATCTGAGCCACCCATTCGATTAAGAGTTGGTGTCTCGCCACCGATGTATTGACGAATCGCGTCAATGTGATCTGTCGGCACATAGAGATTGCCGTTGTTGTATTGCAAATGTAAATAGTCGCGCTCGACGCCACCCATTGACTGTTTGGCCATGCCGAGATATTTTCCGACACCGTGCACATGGTGAACAACATGGTCGCCCGGTTTTAAATCTTCAAAAATGCTGGATGAGCTGCGCTTGGGTGGTTTGACGTGACGATGAGTTCGGCGTCGACCTGTCAGGTCGCTCTCGGTGATCAGCGCAAGTTCGTGTTCGTTGATGATGCAACCGCTATGTAGCGGAGCAACGATTATCGAAACACCCGGAGTTGAAACAGAACTCGAGTCGGTGTCGGGCGATCGAACAGTGATGCCTTCAAGGGTCAATACTTCATGAAAGCGTTGCGCCGAACTTGGCGTGTCGGCAGCGATGACGACCCGATATTTTTTCGTGACCAGACGCATGATGCGACTCGCGAGTGCTTCGGTGTCGCCAGTGGCTTGACCCCATGTTGATGAGACGATGCTTGCTGCTTGGGGTGAGTCTGCAACTGGACTCAACGAAATGATCGACTCGGCTTTCGTATTTTTTAGAAATGCTTCGATCTCCGAATGCAGTCGTGGATATTTCTGGTCGGGGTCACGCGACCAAGTTGATGCCAGCGCCCTTGCGAGGTCGTCTTCTTCGGCAATCAGATCGCGAGCGCGGTCACGCATACGACGAGGCTCGATCAGCACCATGTGCATTGCGGCGTTCTGGCTGCAGACATCTGTCAGAACTTTGTCGTCAGTGGCGACCCACGGCAACCAAGATTCGACTCCGTCAAACGAGATTTTTTGAGAGATGCGATCCCAGTTTTCTTGACCCCATGGTTCTTTGGCGATCAACGACTGCGCTCGCTTGGCAACTTTCTCGTCAATGATCAATTCGCGCGCAGGAAAAATGCGAGCAAACGAAAGATCTTCGGTGCTGCGCTGATCGTTGACGTTGAATGTCGTCAGGCGATCGACTTCGTCACCCCAAAGGTCAATTCGAATTGGTGTATCAGCGGTGCTCGGAAACACGTCGATGATTGAACCGCGACGGGCGAACTCGCCACGGTGTTCAACAACTTCTTCGCGTCGGTAACCAAATTGTGCCAACGTCGTGATTAGTTCATCCATGTCGAGTTGCGACTTGGGCTTCACTTCAATGGGTTCAACAACCGTGTTGCTTAAATGTTGCAACAGTCCTCGCACACCAGTGATGATGACTTTTGGTTTATCGTTTTTAACGCGCCATAAAATCTCGAGTCGTCGACCCATCGTCTCGCAATTCGGGCTGACTCTTTCAAATGGCAAGGTCTCCCAAGCTGGAAACAGCACCACATCGTGTTCATTCATGAATGCGACCAAGTCGTCGCGTAGTTGACCGGCCATCAACCCAGTTGGTGTGGCGACAACAATGATCTCGTTTTCAGTGCGTTGGGCGAGGCCCGCCAAGAGTAAAGGCCAGGCGTGGTCGGCGCACACGATCGATGCGCTTTGAGCCCCGAGGGCTGCGCTGAGCGCGGGCTCAAAACTCAGAGTTGGTGCGAGAGCACCTAATGCGACCACAGTTGGCTCGACTTAACGGGCATTGATGTTGCGCATCGCAGCATCAAGACCTTCGGCAACAATTAGTTGCACTGCATCAGCGGCAACCTGCACAGAAATGTCGAGCAATTCGCGTTCACGCGTCGGAATCTTCGACAAAACATGATCGCCGCCTTGCTCTTTTGATGGCGGCTTGCCGACACCGATTCGCACGCGCAAAAAGTCTTGTGTTTTTAAGTGTTGAGTGATGGATTGCAAACCGTTGTGCCCGGCTAGGCCACCACCTGATTTTATTTTTACGACGCCAGGTTCTAGATCTAGTTCGTCGTGCACAATAATTATCTTCAACGGGTCAACAACCGCGTAGCGGCGGGCGAGTGGCCCGACTGCGTTGCCAGATTCGTTCATAAAAGTTGTAGGCATTGCAAGCAACAAGTGTTTTGAGTTTGTGCCAACACCAGAGTTGACTTCGGCAGTCAGTGCGCGATCACGATTTGCTTTCAAAGTTACATTTAAACGACTGGCGAGAAGTTCAATCGTCTCAAAGCCGACGTTGTGTCGTGTGCGCGAATATTTTGAGCCGGGATTACCTAGTCCAACTATTAAAAAGTTGAATTCAGCGCCGCGACGCTCAGGACGCCCAGGTCGCTTCGTGCGACCGAACAGTCCCATTTAAAATTACGCCGAAGGTTTGGCGTCGCCCGCAGAAGCAGCACCGGCTTCTGGCGTTGCGCCAGCCGCAGGAGCAGCACCGGCTTCACCTTCAACCGCAGCAGCAGCAACAGGTGCGACTTCTTCGATCTTGGTTGTGAGCACGGTTACGACTACCAAGTCTGGATCGCCAACAGCAGTGACGCCAGTCGGCAATTGAATTTCAGCAAGACGAATCACGTCTTGCATGCCCATGTCTGTGACGTCAATCAAGATTTCGTTCGGAATGTTTGTTGCAGTTGCACGAACTTGAATTGTGTTCACAGTTGCGTCAACCAAACCACCATCGGCCAAAACTGCTTTCGCTGTGCCCTTGAGGTGAACTGGAACGTCCATCGTGATCAATTCGGTGAGCGAAATTTGCATGAAGTCGACGTGTCGTACGACGCGCTTAACTGGGTCGCGTTGCATTTCTTTGACGATGGCAGGGTACTTGTCGTCGCCAACTTGAAGTTCAAGAATTGTGTTGGCGCCAGCTGGGCCAGCCAAGGCGATGCGCAAGTCACGACGGTCGACAGTGATTTTTACAGGAGTCATTCCGTGTCCATAGACAACAGCAGGAATCTGATCGGCCAGAACCAGGCGACGCGACTCTGCGCTGCCGATTGTGCGACCAACTTTTGTTTTGAGTGATGTAGGCATGAGGACTCCGAGAATTGAATTTGACGTCAACTAATTGACGGCTTTGTATTCTATGGGCGAAAGCCCATAGTTGCCACAGGGCTATGACTGGTTTTCGCCGCCGAACAGATCGCTCACGCTGGTGTCTTCAAAGACTGCAGAGAGGGCGTCAGCCAAGATCTTGGCAACCGACAGAATCTCAAACTTGGCGATGCGCTTCTCGGGAGCCAAGGGCAATGTGTTGGTCAAGACGACGCGCGAAATTCGCGACTTGTTGAGACGTTCTACTGCCGGCCCTGAAAGCACGCCGTGAGTCGCCATCGCCCAAACTTCTTTCGCGCCACGCGCATAGAGAAGTTCGGCGGCGCTACAAATCGTGCCACCGGTGTCGATCATGTCGTCGGCAAGAATGCAAAGTCGATCTTCGACTTCACCGATTACTTCTTTGGCTTCAGCGACATTTGTCGTATTCTTCGGACGACGCTTGTTGATGAATGCAACGTCCGCGCTCATGTCGGCCAAGTGCTGAGCGAAACGCTCGGCGACTTTCACTCGGCCTGCATCTGGCGAAACGATAACAACGCCTTCGCGTGCGTTGTCGCGAACATACCGCTCAAGAACTGGAATTGCAGTTAGGTGATCGACTGGACCTTCGAAGAAGCCCTGAATTTGGCCGCTGTGAAGATCAATTGAAACCATTCGCTTTGAACCTGCTGCTTTGAACATGTCAGCTATTAACCGGGCGGTAATTGGTTCTCGTCCTTCGGCTTTGCGGTCTTGTCGTGCGTATCCATAAAACGGACAAACTGCCGTCACGCGTTTTGCTGATGCGCGATACGCAGTGTCGATCATGATTAGTTGCTCCATGATCGAGTCGTTAATGCTGCGACCGTCGTGACTGCAATGTGTTTGCATGATGAACACGTCGCCACCGCGAATGCTTTCACCAAATCTTGGTCGTAATTCTCCGTTTGCGAATTCAACGATGTTCGCTTCACCGAGTTGAACGTTTAAGTGTTGTGCGACTTCTTGGGCGAGTGCTGGATGTGTTCGGCCTGAATAGAGGGCCATTCGTTTCGTAGTGACTTTGTCAATCGTCTTATTCATCTAGAGCCATCATAGAACGAACCGGTGATTGCCCCGTCAGCGACTTTGGTGCCTGGGGTCAGATTGGCAAACGGACCGACCTTGGCTTTTTTACCAATAATCGATTCTTGGGCGACCGTGTTTTCAACGCGAGAACCAGCGCCGACGGTCGTGTGAATGAGTCGGGTATTTGGTCCGATTTCGCAGTTGTCGCCAATTTTCGTATCGCCCTGCAAAATTGTGCCCGGCAAAAGGGTTACGTCTTTGCCGATCGTGACGGTGACGTCAATAAATGTTTGGCGCGGGTCGAACATCGTCACGCCCGACATCAACCATGCCTGATTCGTGCGGTTGCGCAGTTCGCGTTCAGCCAAAGCGAGTTGCCAACGGTCGTTTACGCCACTGACTTCGTTAGATGGGGCGGTGTGCGAGCCAACTTGGTGACCCATGCCGGCCAACACTTCGAGTGCATCAGTTAGGTAGTACTCGGACTGTGAGTTCTTGTTCGAGATGCGACGCAGTGCAGGGCCGAGAAGGTCGCGGCGAAACGCATAGATACCTGTGTTGATTTCGTTGATCGAACGAATCTCTGGTGAAGCATCGCGCTCTTCGACAATTTTTAAAATGCGGTCGTCTTTGGCGCGCACGATTCGCCCATATCCCGTTGGTTCTTCGACGAACGCCGTCAGAACCGTTGCCGAGTTCTTTGAGTTCTGGTGTTCGTTGACAAGAGCCAAAATTGTTGAGGCTTTGAGCAGCGGGGTATCGCCCGGCATCACGATGACGGTTGAAGTGTCCGACATTTCGCTTGCGGCGCCGACTTCACTGTCGATGGCTTGCAGTCCAACGATTGTTGCATCACCCGTGCCGCGCTGAACTTTTTGTTCTACAAAAGCAGTGTGCGCCCAAGGTGGCGACTGCTGTGCGACAACTTCGGTTACTTGCTTTGCGGCGTGACCAACAACGATCACGGTTTTGTTTACTTGCAAATCTTTTAACGCGTGAATCACGTGAATCACCATCGGGCGACCGCACATCATGTGCAAAGGTTTGGGTCGAGTCGATTGCATTCGGGTTCCCTCGCCAGCAGCAAGGACAATCGCGTAAACCGACACGATTAATTTATACACGATCCAAAAGTGCACCGTGTTCGCTGGCCCGCGCTTTGCGGCCGTTATATCTAGCGTTGCGCGATCAAAGTTCCGGGGAGAGGACTCGAACCCCTATATACGGGACCAAAACCCGTTGTCCTGCCATTGAACGACCCCGGAATGGGTATTGGCTGACGCCTCTACGGTAGCCAATTTTATGTGTCGTTTCCCATCTGCGTCAGATATCGTATTGCGAGTCATGGGATCACTGGTCAAGCGCCGTCGCAAGCGTATGCGCAAGAAGAAGCACAAGAAGATGCTTCGCCGTACCCGTCATCAACGCAA
>JAEMTQ010000109.1 GCA_016462185.1 Ilumatobacteraceae bacterium | reverse complement strand
GTTGCACCACAAATTGTGCCTCCACGATGAAAGTCGCAGTCAATATTTTCATTGACTAAGACTGATTCAATTTCGTCAAGGGTCGCGAAACTCTGTCTGTACATTTCGATTGCAGCTTCACGACCGTGCAGCTCTGCCAACTCATCTATTGAATTTGGCATGAAGCCACTGCACCAGCCACCGTTTCGACCGCTTGCCCCAAATCCAACTTCGTTGGCATCAATTATCACGATTTGCGAATTTGGCATGAGCCTTTTTAGGTAATACGCCGTCCATAAACCACTGAATCCTGCTCCGATTATTGCAACATCAGTTTCGATGTCAGAGTTAAGTTTCTCGCGTGGCGCAGCGTCGTTTATTGCTGCATCGCGCCAAAGCGAATTCAGATCTTTGCTGACCAAAGCTCTCTAAGTTCTGGCTCTGGATTATTTATTACTTTCGTATCAAGATCAATTTGTAATGTCGAGCGATTATCAAGATCAAACTCCGGCCACGAAACCGATGCGTCTTTTGCAAAGCTCAGTAATTCTGAGGAAAAAGTGTCAGCGATTATGGTTCGATTCGGCGCATCTCCGGTAAACAATTCAACGTTGGGTGCATCTAAATTGTGAAACATAAATGGCAAGTCCAACGCGTGACAACAACCAAATATGCCATCAAAGATCGGTGTCGGCCAAGTAAACCAATACATCCAAGTTGAAACGCCCATTTTGACTCGTGTTTCGCACAGATCCCACGCGGGAGCCCTGAAGTTTTGATCGGTCTGCATTGCAGCGACCATTTCAATGGGGGACTGATTCGGACGCATCTTCGTATACAACGACCAAGCTTGGTCGCTCGATTCTCCGAGTGCTTCTTTGTAATAATTCTTCGCAGTCTCTTCGTCATTCGGAACGTTGTTCGGGTTAAGCGCAGACCACAAACGGTTTTCGTCTCGATTGGTGCCCACAACTAGTGGAATACCCGACTTGGCAGACATTGCATAAATGTCGTCTGGCAATCCAGAACTGCCACAAGTGGGTGAAAACGTTGCGATGTAGTTTTCAACATTTTCAAACATCTTTGCGGTCGCATCAATAATCTGCTGGTTTGGCAAGACCTTAAGATCTTCAATCGAACTGCATTTAGCCGTATCTAAAAACTGTCGAGTCGAAATATCTGCTTCGGTTTTGCTACGAAGTTGTCGTAGTGACGGGCTCATTGCCCAAGCCTTGGTCACCAAGCCCTTCGTCATTGAAGTTGCTGTCAGAGCGACGACGCTGCTACCGCCAGCAGATTCGCCAAAAATAGTGACGTTACTTGGGTCGCCACCAAAGGCGTTGATATTTCGATTGACCCACCGCAAGGCACTGATTTGGTCCAACGTGCCGTAATTTTCGTGGCCGATAAAGCCAAACGGTCCGAGGCGATAGTTAATTGTTACTACAACAACATCTCCGATTTCAGAAAGATTTTTGCCGTCGTACCACGAGGTGGCTCCGGTTCCATTGGTGTACGCACCGCCATGAATCCAAAAAAGGACAGGCTTTAGTTGAGCTGATGGCTTGGGTGTCCAAATATTGAGGTACTGGCAGTTCTCGTCAGTAGGCAAGACTTTTGTGTTCAGAATTTCTTCCATGAATCCTGGTACTTGAGGCGACTGTGGTCCAAAAGATTTTGCTTGAACAGTTTCGCTATATGTGATTACGTCTTCGGGCTCAGAGAATCGACGTGAGTTCGCAAATTTTATCCCAAGGTATTTGTCAGTTTTGGGCGATGCTTCAACGCCTTCAAATGACCCTGATGAATTCTTAACCATTGGCACGTGATCAATCTAACTCGTGACGATTACGATAAAGAGATGTTGCGCGACAGTTTGGGTGACTTTTTGGCCGAATGCTGGCAACGTTGGCGACTCAAGGCGTCCATTGGGTCAGGCTCCAAGCGTGCACGCGCTTTCGGAAAGTTTGGACCAGGATCATTAATTCTTTTCCCAGTTACGACGATTTTTAATGAGAAATATATTCATATCGGTAGCCAAACGATGATCGGCGAACATGTCGCTCTTTCTGCAGGCATGATGCCCGGTCAAGTTTGCCTGACTGATCCGGTGGTTCGAATTGGTGATAGATGCTTGATCGGTCGTGGCTCAGGCATCGTGGGGCACCTATCAATTGATATTGGGAATGATGTTTGGACTGGTCATCATGTCTATATCACCGATCAAAGTCATGGCTACGAAGATGTGTCGTTACCAATATCTTTGCAATCCCAACCCGAGTCACCAGTTGTTATCGGAGATGGTTCGTGGCTTGGTCACGGTGTAGTGGTTTTGCCTGGCGCGAAAATCGGAAAGCACGTCGCAGTTGGCGCAAACTCAGTTGTTACGGGTGAATTACCCGACTTTTGTGTTGCGGTTGGAGCACCAGCGAGGGTGATTCGCCAATACACGCCAGAATCTGGTTGGACGCCGCGAAAAAACTAAAGCGATAAATCAATGGGTGGTTTGCAATATGACATTTCATTATCTGCTGCAAAGGTTGCAATTTTCTCGCTGATTGGTAAACCCTGTAAGGGCGTCTCGGCGAACCTCTTGTTGATACCGTTTCGCAAATCATCGGTGAACGAACGACGATCTGGGATATAGATCTGATAGTCGTCTAACCAAAGAGAAACAATCGCTTTACCTTTAGGGTCACTGGGAAGATCGACTCGAAATTCTTTTACAAAATCTTCAATCGTGTCAGTCGCTCGATCAATTATTGCGGCGCGTTCAGCTAGAGCGGTTGCACCGAGATCATCAACTACGCGGTAGTCGGCGAGCGCTTTGCGATCTACTTCGGCGATCAAACATCTTGCCTGAGCTTTGGCGGCCCAATTTCGGTCATCGAACTTATTGACGGCTTGTTTTGATGCAAAGAACAGCCCGTATACCCACATCACTACAATTAGCGAAATGGTGATTGTTAAAACGGTTCGCAAAATAACTTTCATCGCTTCAACGATAGGTCATTGCATCACTGCTAGAACTTGATAGTGCTTTTATCCGAAGATTTGCCTGTGACACCAGACTCAACGACTAGTGAAGCCAAAAGTAGATTAAGAGAAGCCTCTCACTTAATCAATCAATTAGTTCGGTTTCACCCCAAACTTTTCGCTATCGCGGTTTCCGGAGCGACACTTTTCGCGCTGTGCACGGTGGCTTCGTCGAT
>JAEMTQ010000037.1:9212-12242 GCA_016462185.1 Ilumatobacteraceae bacterium | reverse complement strand
AAAGGCGCAATACCGGCGTTCGGGCAGTATCCGGTTTTACCTTCACTCACGGCGCGCTGCATCGCTGCAGACACATTGGCTGGTGTCGCGAGATTCAAATCACCAAGATGAAACGGGAAAACCTCGTTACCTTTTGCCAACCAATCAGCAGCGGTTGCCGCAACAGCAAATGCGGTTTCTGTTCCGAGACGATTCAAACGATCTGCTAATTTCACTTTTCCCCGATCTACACATGTCAACTTTATATTTCGTTAAATCCTAGACGAGATTAAAAATCAACTACATTCAGTCGGGCTGGGGAGATTTGAACTCCCGACCTCTTGTCCCCCAGACAAGCACGCTAACCAAGCTGCGCCACAGCCCGTTCTTTGCAATGGCGACTGTCAAGGTATCTCAGATAAACAGCGACACCACACGCCACGAAATATAAATCACGAGCGCCGAGACCAAAAGTTTGAAATGCCACGGAGCCTTTTCGTCTTGCCCATCTGTGCTGGCAAGGGCACGCAAGTCGAGAGTCTTGGCAGTCACCAGCGGGTCGATTGACCGACCGTTTATGTCTGATTGCCCAACTACTGCACCACACTTGGGGCAACCACCTTCAATTGTCAAAGCATTCGGTACAAAATATTTTGCGCACGGCTCACACCATGGCATGGCGAACTACTCTGCCCGCTTTCGCACGCGAATTTTGATCGGCACAGATCCGAATTCGAAACCTTCACGAATTGATCGCTCGAGATAGCGCAAATACGTTGGTGGCAGTTCTTTGTTAACAAACAAAGTAAACGTTGGTGGATCAGATGCGCCCTGCAACGCATAAAGCACTCGCCCGCCACTTGGGGCCGGCTGTTGCTGTTGCGCACGCGCGATTACTCGGTTGACGTCGCGGGTTGGCACGCGTCGGTGGTATTGCTCAATTGAGTCTTGCAATACGGGCAAGAGTTTTTGCACGCCCTTGCCGGTCAGCGCAGACATTTTGAGAACTGGTGCGTCGCCGACAAAAAACAGTTTGCGACCGATCTCAATATCGATCTCAGCCCGTTGATCGGCGTTGAGAATTTCCCATTTGTTAAGCACAACAACAACCGGACTACCCGAAGCATCAATACGCTCGGCGAGACGTTGATCTTGACCCGTGATGCCTTCTGTTGCGTCAATTACCAATAACGCAATGTCAGACTCATCGACAGCTCGCAGTGCTCGAACAAACGAGTAATACTCGGTTGACTCGTCAACTCGACTTCGACGGCGCATACCTGCAGTGTCAACGAAAACGATCGGTCCGTCTGGTGTATTCACCGACGTGTCAATTGAGTCGCGAGTTGTGCCTGGCATGTCATGCACAACTGATCTATCTTGCCCAACCAAACGATTAAACAATGTGCTCTTGCCAACATTTGGTCGGCCCACAATTGAAACTCGCGGCACACCGGGCGTGCGATTCGCATCGTTGCGATCTGGTTTGATTTCTTCTCGATCGTCACCTTCGCGACGTGGCAAGCGAACAATCACTTCATCTAAGACATCGCCTGCCTTGCGACCATGCAAAGCCGAAACCGGATACGGGTCTCCGAGACCGAGCGACAAGAACTCCCACTTATCAAACTCGCGTTTGTCGGTGTCAACTTTGTTTGAGACAACCAAAACTTCTCGACCGCTAGTGCGTAACCATTTGGCGATTGCCTGATCGTCATCAAGCACGCCAACTGTCGAGTCAACGACGAATAACACCAAATCTGCTTCTTTCACTGCCGACTCAACCTGACGACTCACCTTGCTATCAAGTTCGGTGCCACCTGGCATCCATCCGCCGGTGTCTACGACATTGAAATGTCGACCCTGCCACTCGACCTGTCGCTCAAAGCGATCTCGGGTTACTCCGGGTTGGTCTTGCACAATTGCAACTTGAGAGCCAAGAAAGCGATTGAACAGGGTGCTTTTGCCAACGTTTGGTCGACCAATGATGACAACGGTTGCAAGGTTCGATGTCACGTTCACAGTTTACCGTTGCATCTTCAAGGTAATCTTCGAAGCGGTGAATAACGTCGACAAAGTTATCCTCGCTTCGCCGAGAGGATTTTGTGCCGGAGTAGAAATGGCGATCAAAGCTCTCGCTTGGATGGTTCGCACGTTTGATGCGCCCGTTTACTGCTATCACGAGATTGTGCACAACAAAATCGTTGTAGATCGGTTTAAAAAGCTGGGCGTAATCTTCGTTGACGATTTAAGTGAGATTCCACAAGGTCGACCGATAATGCTTTCTGCACACGGTTCGGCACCTCAAGTCGTGCAGCAGGCTGTGGCGCTGGGTAGCTACGTGGTTGATTCGGTATGTCCCCTTGTGACCAAAGTGCATCACGAAGTGAAGACTCGCGCCTCAAAGGGATATCACATCGTTTATATCGGCCACGAGGGTCACGAAGAAGCAGTCGGCACAATGGCTGTTGCTCCTGACTCGATTACGCGGGTTGAAACTCTTGATGAAGTTGCAGCATTGCGAAAATTTGATGAGCCGGTAGCGATTCTCGCGCAGACCACACTTTCACATCGCGACTGGAAAGATGTCGCTGACGCCGTGAAAGTTAAGTTTCCGGGTGTGTGGTCACCGGGCAAGAGCGATCTTTGTTTTGCGACAACCAATCGTCAGGGTGCCTTGATGCAAATCGCCAAAGAATGCGACGCGATCATTGTGATCGGATCAGAAAACTCGTCGAACACACGGGCGCTCGAAAAACTCGCACGCGAGGTCGGCTGCAAATCTGTGCACAGAGTCAACGACGTGAGCGAACTTCCTGAAAATTTGTCTGGTGTCGTCGGTGTTACAGCGGGCGCATCAGCACCCGAAGAGTTAGTGGCGCAAATTATTGCGAAACTGGCGCCGATCAATGGCGTGAGTGAAGTACGCATCGCCCAAGAAGACGAATACTTTCCGCCGCCGCGCCATATTCGTCAACTGCAGAATGCGATTGAAACGACAGTTACGACGATGCTTGGGGGTGCGCTCGGTGCGCGAAAGATTGTGGATGA
>JAEMTQ010000037.1:0-9112 GCA_016462185.1 Ilumatobacteraceae bacterium | reverse complement strand
GGTACTTCGTGCCACGGCTTGTCACGATCAACTCGCACATCGCCAGGCAAACCAAGAATTCGCTCACCCAAAATGTTTTTCATGACTTCGGTCGTGCCACCTTCAATACTGTTGGCGCGACTGCGTAAAAAAGCTTTAGGCACTGAGTCGAAGCTCATTGCCGTTTCTGGTCGCACCATTTCGTAACTGCCATAAAGCATTCCGTTTGCACCGAGCAAGTCGACACAAAACTCATACGTATCTTTATTCAGTTCGGCGCTGGCGACTTTGCCGATAGATCCTTCGGGTCCGGGCGTACCCATGCGACGGTTTTGTCCTGCACGAATGTTTGTCAATCGCAAAACCTCGGCTTTGATCCACAACTTCATTAACTCGTCTTGTGTGGCGCTTGAACGTTCGCTTTTTGGCAATGATTGCCAAATCTTGATCGCTTCTCGAATCGGGCCAGTTGCTTTTTTCGGAATCGCTCCGCCAATCGCAACACGCTCGTTCATAAGAGTTGTCAAACTGACTCGCCATCCGTCGCCCGCGCCACCCAAAGTGTCTTTGAGCGGAATTCGAGTATCAGTGAAATAGACCTCGTTGAATTCGGCCTCGCCTGTCATCTGACGAAGAGGACGCACTTCAACACCTGGGGCTTGCATGTCGACAATTAACGCTGTCAGACCTGCGTGCTTTACCGCTTGCGGATCAGTTCGTACAACCAGCAAACCAAAGCGCGACAAGTGCGCGAGTGTTGTCCAAACTTTTTGACCGTTGACAATCCACTCTTCGCCGTCGAGCACACCCTTTGCCGAAAGACCTGCGAAATCTGAACCAGAGCCTGGCTCTGAAAAAAGTTGGCACCAGATTTCTTCTCCAGTGAACAACGGACGCAAATAGCGCTGAATCTGATCTGGGGTTCCCCACTGAGCGATTGTTGGCGCGCACATTCCGTAACCAATTGGGTTGCGCATGTAGCTCGACGGTCCAGATGATGCTGCAATAACTTCGTTGACAATTTTTTGATGCTTTGGAGATGCACCGAGGCCGCCGTAACCAACCGGAAAATGAACCCACGCCAAACCTGCGTCGAATTGCGCACCTAAAAAGTCGACGGGCTTGGTCTTGCTTGGCGGGAAACTAGCCACCAACTTGGCGGCAAGTTCGGCTACATCTTTTTCGTCAACAATGTTTTCAACTTCAATAACTGCCACGATTTTCTCCTGTGATCCCGCAATCTTGCGAAAGTAAAGCCAATCTAGTGGTTCGCTAATTCTGTTTAAAACCGACTAGTTTTCAATCATGTTTCCAGGTGCGATTGCACAAGAGGCCCCCGATCGCCCAGCCGTAATCATGGCAACCACTGGACAAGTAATTACTTTCGCCCAACTCGACGCCGCAGCCAATCGCCTGAGCCATGTGTTGCGCGAAGCCGGTTTGGTTGCTGGTGATCACATTGCTTTTTGTCTTGAAAATCATCCGCGCTACTTCGAAATTTTATGGGGCTGCCACTACGCAGGACTCATATATACAGCGTGCTCTTCGCGGCTCACCACCGATGAGTTGAACTACATCATCAATGATTGTGGTGCTAAAGCTTTCATCACTAGTAAATACAAAACTGAACAGGCGCAGCAAGTTGTTGCGACGACCCCGAACGTTGGCTTACGGCTAATGCTTGACGGTGTAATCGACAAATACGACTCGTATGAGCAGGTCGTAGACAAAGCACCAGCGACGCCAATCGACAACCGAGTCGACGGCGTTGACATGCTTTATTCGAGTGGCACAACGGGCAGACCCAAAGGCATCAAACTCGGTCTGTCGATGAGCCCACTTGGATCACCAACTTCGCTCAGCGCACTATGCGGCATGTTGTTCGGCATCGACAAAGACGCAATATATCTTTCGCCAGCTCCGCTGTACCACGCAGCGCCGTTGCGATTCACGATGACTACACATCGCCTTGGCGGCACGGCAATTATTATGGAGCACTTCGATCCAGAAGAATATTTGCGTCTTGTTCAAAAACATAAAGTTACGCACTCACAACTTGTGCCAACAATGTTTGTGCGAATGTTGAAACTCGACGATGAGTTGCGTACAAAGTACGACACGTCGAGTTTGAAGTGTGCGATTCATGCAGCGGCACCTTGCCCGATTGAAGTAAAGAAAAAGATGATCGGTTGGTGGGGTCCGATTATTCATGAGTATTACGCAGGCAGCGAAGGCAATGGTTTCGTATATTGCAACTCAGAGCAGTGGCTCGCCCACCCAGGCACCGTGGGTGTAGCGATAAACGCAACAGTGCATATTTGTGGCGACGACGGCCAAGAACTACCGATCAACGAATCGGGCACTGTTTATTTCGAAAGCAAGGTTGACTTCGAATATCACAACGACCCAGAAAAGACAAAGAGCTCGCGCGACCCATTAGGTCGTGGCTGGACAACCCTCGGTGATGTTGGTTATCTAGATCAAGACAACTTTCTCTATCTAACTGACAGAAAAGCGTTCATGATCATTTCGGGTGGCGTCAATATCTACCCGCAAGAATCTGAGAATGTTTTGATTAATCATCCGAAGGTTGTTGACGTCGCCGTGTTTGGTATTCCGAACGACGAATTCGGCGAAGAAGTCAAAGCCGTTGTGCAACCAGTGACTATGCCCAAAAATCAGGCCGAAGCAGATCAGCTTGAAGCCGAACTCAAAAACTTCTGTCGCGAAACTCTCGCGGCTCTCAAGTGTCCGCGCTCGATTGATTTTCGCGCCGAGCTACCTCGCCATCCGACAGGCAAACTTTATAAACGTCTGTTGAAAGACGAATATTGGAAGAACTCGGGTCGCGCGATCTAACCGACCGCTGATTTCGAAATTAACCGTCGTGCTTCATCCGTTTTTAAAACATCAAGCACCAATAGCCTTCGCGCACCGTGGTGGCGCAAGTGACGCCCCCGAAAATACGATGCCGGCTTTTCAGCGCGCCGTAGATCTGGGATACATATATATGGAGACCGACGTACATGTGACACGTGATGGCAAACTTCTCGCCTTCCACGACGACGATCTTTCGCGAACCTGCGGTATTCAGGGACTCATCAGCGAACTTGACTTCGCCGAGGTTTCGCAAGCGCGCGTCAACGGCACCGAGCCCATTCCGTTACTTGAAGATCTAATAGCAGCGTGGCCCGATGTGCACCTCAACATCGACTGCAAGTCAGATCAAGCGTTGCAACCACTCGAAGCGCGTCTTGCCAAGGGTGATCTTTTCGACCGCGTCTGCATCGGATCGTTTAGTGACAAGCGCCTCAACCACCTGCGCAACACATTTGGTGAAAAACTTTGCACTTCAATGGGGCCACGCGATGTAACCAAGTTGAGACTCGGCAGTTGGGTCAGAACCACCGGCAAATTTCGCAATATCCACGCTGCACAAGTACCCGTCAGCCAGGGGCCCTTAACAATCGTGGACAAGACGTTTGTTGAAGCCGCCCATCGCGCCGAACTTCAGGTTCACGTCTGGACCATCGACGACCCCATTGAAATGAAGCGTTTATTAGACCTAGGCGTAGACGGCATCATGACCGACCGACCTGAAATTTTAAAAAAAGTAATGCAAGATAATTCGTGTTGGCATGGCAACTGAGGTATTCTGACCAAATGAGAGTAGACGCAAACTTCTTTTGTACGGTTCCAATGGATGACGCTGGCAAGGTAGCGCCAACTTCACGTCGCTACGGCAACGACAGCGTGATCGAGTGCTACAAGAATCTCGTCGCGTGGGCCAAGACCGCCGAAGAAGTCGGCATCGACACGATGTGGCTAACCGAGCATCACTTTCAATACGAGGGTTACGAAGTTTTGCCTAACTTAATTCAGTTCGGCCAGCACCTCACCAGCGTCACAAAAAATCTTCGACTCGGCCAGATGTTCAATGTTGTACCTCAGTGGCACCCTCTAAGACTTGCCGAAGATTTTGCACTTGCTGACATCGTCACTGGCGGTCGCATGGAATTTGGCGTAGGTCGCGGCACTGTTCCGCGCGAAGCTTGGAGCCTCGGCACAGTTGTTGCTTCTGGCGACAACGCAATGAGCGCCGAACATGACCGCATTAATCGAGAGATTTTTGAAGAGAGTCTTGAAGTAATCAAACTCGCTTGGTACAACGAGAGATTCTCGTATCGCGGCAAGCACTTTGTCTACCCACCCGACGAAATACCAGATCGCGGCAGTTACGTCGACGATCTGACTCTGATTCCAAAACCGCTGCGTCATGTAGATGTTTACCAACCAGTGACATCGCCCGAAACAATTGAATATGTTCCGCGAGTTGGTCACAAAGCGATTTATTGGCTTCAGAATGCTGATAGCCAAAAACAAAAGTGGGATCGTTACGCCGAAATTCGTGAAGAGATGGGTCAACCAGTTGCCCCCGGCGAAGATCGCACTCTTGTAATGAACATTCACGTAGCCAAGACTCGCGAAAAAGCGATGATCAAAGGCAAGCCCGGTCACGACGAATTCGCAAACTTTTTGTCGCCGTATGGTCGATTCTCGTCATATCGAAATCCAGATGGCAGCAAGGTCGCATTCAATCACTGCCCTACTGTTCAAGAGTCAGTGGACCAGAAAATTCAAATCATCGGTTCGATTGACGATGCAGTTGACACACTCGGTTTTTGGCGCGATCTTCTTGATCTCAAGAACATTTGCTTCTTCTTTGACTTGCCAGGCTTGACCCGCGAAGAAATGTCAGAGCAAATGCACCTTGTGACTGAAGAAGTGTTTCCAAGACTTGGCGAAAAAGTTGAACGTCGACCATTGCCAAATCTTGAGCCACTGCTCTAGATTCTCAAAACGATTGTGCATTGGTGAGCAATGCTGATTAGAAATTGTTCACTCGAAGGCAAAACTGGTCGTTTCAATGTTCGAATTTCAGGCGACAAGATAACTGAAATAACACAGTTCTCTGCATCGCTTGAGGCGAAGAAAAGTGAAGAAGTTTTTGAAGCCGACGGTGCATTGTTAACTTCGGCCCTGGCAGAACCGCACGCCCACCTCGACAAGGCTTTTTTGTCAGAGCGAATCGCCAACCCCACAGGCGACCTAATGGGTGCGATCAACGCAATGGAGGCGAATCGCCACCTGATCACAGTTGCCGACACAATTGAACGTGCCGAACGAGCGGTTCGATTGATGGCCAGCAACGGCGTAACAGCAATTCGTACCCACGCCGACGTCACCGAATGGAATTCGCTTGACGCAGTTGAAGCATTGCTCGAAGTACGCAACCGAACGAAAGATCTCGTTGATCTGCAAATTTGTGCGCTACTTGGCTGGCCACTCTCTGGCAATGAAGGCAAAGCAAATATTCAACTTGGTCGCCGAGCAATCAAAATGGGCGCCAATATTTTAGGCGGATGTCCTCATCTTGATGTTGACCCGATTGGCGCAAACATCGCGTTGCTCGAACTTGCTGGCGAACTTGATTGCAATCTTGATCTTCACACCGACGAACACACCGATGTAAACCGACTTTCACTTGAAGATTTGGCTGAGCGTGTGGTCGCAACCGGCTTTTCAAACTCTGTAACTGCAAGTCACTGCGTGAGCCTCGGAATGCAAAGTCACGACACCCAACAACGTGTCAGCGAAAAAGTTGCTCATGCCAAAATCGGCGTAGTTGCTTTGCCACACACAAACCTGTTCTTGCAAGGCCGAGACACACATAGCGCCCCACCGCGTGGCTTGACGGCGATCGCTGCTCTCCGTCGAGCAGGTGTGCGGGTAGCCGTCGGAGCAGACAATCTTCAAGACCCGTTTAATCCGATCGGCCGTGGCGATCCGCTCGAAAGCGCTGGCCTTGCAATTCTGACTGCTCATCAGTTGCCCGAAGACGCTTTTCTCAGCGTCTCATCAGTTGCTCGAGACATCATGGGTCTCGCAGACGCCGCACCAAAAGTTGGTTCAATCGCCGACCTGATGCTGACCCCATCGGCAACAATTCGTGAAGCGATCGCAAGCGCACCGCCAAGAACTCTCGTCATCCGTCATGGCCATGTCACCTTTTCGCGTTTGGCACAGCCCAAACGATGAACTAATCTCAACACGTGGCTGGGGCACTCGGGTTCAACAACGTCGGCATGACGTTTCCCGATGGCACCAAAGCACTTGGTGGCGTATCTTTCGATGTCAACCTGGGCGAATTTGTAACTGTCGTTGGGCCTTCTGGTTGCGGTAAATCAACACTTCTTCGAATCGCTTCGAATCTTGAAACTGAAACCGAAGGCAAGTGCGAAGTTGATCGCAACAGCATCGGCTACGTATTTCAAGATGCGACGCTTCTGCCATGGCGCAATGTGCGCAAAAATATTGAACTCATCGCCGAGTTACATGGCATAGAGCCAGCCGAGCGCGCCAAACTTGCACAAGATGCAATCAATCTTGTGGGATTAACCGGCTTCGAAGAAAAATATCCGCGTCAACTTTCTGGTGGCATGCGCATGCGCGCTTCGCTTGCACGGTCACTGGTTATGAAACCACGTGTGTTCTTATTTGACGAGCCGTTTGGTGCACTTGACGAAATCACACGTGAAAGACTTAACGACGAATTGTTGAGATTGTTCCAACTCGAGGGCTTTGCTGGCCTGTTCATTACCCACTCGATTGCTGAGGCTGTTTACATGTCAACCAAGGTTTTGGTGATGTCGGCCCGCCCAGGTCAAATTGTTGGCAGTTTTGATATTCCGTTCAGTTATCCGCGAGCACACTCGCTGCGATACGAGCCTAAATTTGCTGAGATCTGTGGCGAGGTATCGCTCGCCCTACGAGGTGCTCTTGTATGAGCGGCTCAACTTTAAAAGTGACAAATACGATCGATCAATCTGCGCCACCGAGTTTGCGCATCGATGATGCCCCTCGTGATGTAAAGGATCGCAACCTAGTTAGTGACTTTGCCGGGCCAGTTGTGGTCTTTATTTTGTTCATTGGAACTTGGTATCTGCTGTCGACCACAGTTCTTCCGCCACAAAAGCGCTTTTTGTTGCCGACTCCGCACCGCGTCGTTAACGAAGGTTTTTTAACTTGGTCAGTTGGCGAGCAACGAGGTTTGAAACCGATTCTGATCTCCCTTTGGGACTCGGTGAAGATCGCCGTAATTGGACTCTTCATCACGATCATCATCGGCACCGCACTCGCAACACTTATGGCTACCCGCCGCTGGATGGAACGTGCCACATGGCCATATCTCGTTGCACTTCAATCTGCGCCGATTTTGGCGATGACGCCCCTGATTAGAGCTCTTATTGACGGCATCCAATTGCAGAGAATTCTTGTCGTCGTACTGATCGCTTTCTTTCCAATTGTCAACAACACACTCTTCGGCTTGCTTTCAGTCGACACCAGTCAACACGAATTGTTCAGCCTTCATGGCGCCAGTAAGTTCACTCGTTTGCGAAAACTACAATTTCCTGCCGCAATGCCGAATATTTTTGTCGGCCTGCGTATCTCGGCAGGTCTTTCGGTCATCGGTGCAGTGGTTGGTGACTTCTACTTCCGTCAAGGTGGGGTCGTGGGTATCGGAGCACAAATCGACATTTACCGCGGGCGCCTTTGGGGCGCAGAACTTATTGCGGCCATTATTTTGGCCAGCATCTTTGGTCTGGTTGTGTTCGTTCTGTTCGGTCTGCTTTCGAAAGTGGCGATCGGCAAATGGCACACAACCACAAGAGGTCGGTAACGACATCTTGACGAAAAATAAACGTAAAACGAATAATGAAGAAGCGAATATGAAGGATAATGAGTTGCAATTAATTCCAGCCCCAGACAACAACAGGAGAAACCAATGAAGAGAAAAGCAGCTGCACTCTTTGGTGCTCTGTGTTTAGTCACTCTCGCCGCATGCGGTGGAAGCGACGACACAGCAACCGAAGAAGTAACAGAAGAAACGACAGCACCAGAAGAATCAACCTCAGAGGTTGCATCACTTGCTGGTGTCTGCCCAGACACAATTACTTTCCAGACTGACTGGAACCCAGAATCAGAACACGGGTTCTTGTACAACATGGTTGGCGAAGGTTACGAAGTTGACGCAGCGGGCCTTCGGGTCACCGGCGCTCTCGTATCCAAGGGTCAAGACACTGGTGTAAAAATTCAGGTTCGCGCAGGTGGACCAGCCGTAGGTTTCACATCACCAACATCGTTGATGTACTCGGACCCAGAAATTTTCTTGGCGTTCGTTAGCACAGACGGTGCAGTGCAAGATTCAGGCGAGTTCCCAACAATGACTGTTGTGGCTCCGTTCAACATCAACCCACAGATCATCATGTGGGACCCAGCAACTTATCCAAATGTCAAAACAATTGCCGACCTTAAGGCAACTGGCGCGAAGGTTCGTTACTTCGGTGGTGCTGCATACATGGAGTACTTCACAGCCAATGGCATTCTTGATTCAAAGCAAGTCGACGGCAACTACGACGGCACACCTGCCAACTTCGTAGCTGACGGTGGCAAAGCGGCACAACAAGGTTTCGCAACTTCAGAGCCGTACTACTATCAGAATGTTCTCACTGACTGGGCAAAACCAGTTGCATATCAGACGATTCACGAAGCAGGCTGGACAGCATACGCTCAGTCACTTGGTGGAAAGCCAGATGTTGTTGAGGCAAACAAAGACTGCTTGAAGCTTCTTGTTCCAATGATTCAGCAATCACAAGTTGACTACGTAACAGACCCAGCACGTGCAAACGCAGTGATCTTGGATCTTGTTGGTCAGTACAACAACGGTTGGTTGTATGACGCTGGTCAGGCTGCTGCTGCAGTTGAGTTGGGTCTTTCAAACGGCCTGATTGCCAATAGCCCAGACGGCACATTGGGAAGCTTCGACCTTGAGCGCGTAGAAGCGTTCATCGCCTCAGCAGTACCGGTTTACACGAAGATCGGCGCGAAGATGAAAGAAGGCATCACCGCTGCAGACATCGTGACAAACGAATTTATTGATCCAACTATCGCATTGCCATAACGATCAATAATTAAGAATTGATACCTCGGGGGGCGTTCGCGCCCCCCGAGTGTCATTTACGGGTTTAAATTTATTTACCGAAGTTGAATGTTGAAACTTCAGCAAGTGCGT
>JAEMTQ010000036.1:6953-12390 GCA_016462185.1 Ilumatobacteraceae bacterium | reverse complement strand
CCACGATCAAAACATTTACTCGAAGTGGCAATCGCGTCACACTTACGCCATCTAACTCGTCGATGAAGCCGATGATCTTTGATAACGGCGAAGTCACGATCTACGGCAAACTCGTTACCGTCTTGCGCCGCCTCTGAAATAGTTTTTAGAAGCCCTAGGGCTCGACAATTGCAAAACCGGTTGAAAAACTATCTATGTTTCCAAAAACTGTGAGCAAAGCTCCGGCGTCACCTTCAATTGTTGCCGCGCCATTCTTTAGCTCTTCGGCAAAACTTGTTGTTTGAGCGATCACTTCTAGAAATAAGTCGCGCGTTATCTTGACTGTTGCTAACGCGACAGGGTTATGTCGACCTTGTGTCGCATAAAGCGTTCGATTTGAAATACCGATCTCCCAGAGCTCATCACGCGTGCCAGCCATATCTGCAAACTGCCAGTTGATTGCGAGCGACAATCCGCCAACATTTTCAGATATCAGACGCAACGCGAGCGTGTCAAAGACTTGCTCAATTGTCATCGCTTTAATCAAACTGCGTGCCCGAACTCGTGCTTCGGCTCGCGGTGGCGGACCATTGCGCAACTCTTGGGCCCCCATCAAATAAGAATTACGAAAAGTGGCTGACTCAGCCTGGTAGCCCAGTTGCTCAAAAGCATCGGCCTGCAAATTTCGCGCTCGCTCGTTTGTCGCGTCAGCGAATACGAGATGATTTACAAGTTCAACCACCCATCTGTAGTCGCCAGCGTCGAAATATCTTTGCGCAACCGCGAGCAACGCATCGGCCCCACCGGCGAGTTCGACGTATCTTGCACCTGCTTGTGATGGCGTCAGTTTGTTCAGATTCGCCGGGTTGCCGTCATACCAACTCAAGTAACGCTGATATACAGCCTTCACGTTGTGCACCAAGTCGCCGTAGAAACCACGGGTGTGTTCGTGCGCCAAGAATTCGTCTGGCAACACGAGCAAATCAGCAATTTCAAGACTCGTCATGCCGTGGTTTGCCTGGCGCATCGTTTGGTCGTGAATCCATTTATATAGGTCACGTTGCAGAATCAAAAATTCGCGAATGTCTTGTCGGCCCCAGCGTGGCCAGTTATGCGACGTGAATAGAACATCAGTCTTATCTGCAAAAAGATTGATGCTTTCGTTGATGTATTTCGACCAGTTCAGTGCATTACGCACAAGTGCACCACGAATCGGCACCAAGTTGTGCATCGTGTGCGAACAGTTCTCGGCCATGCACAACCAGCCAGAATCAGGAAAGAAAAAATTCATTTCTGCCGGTGCCTCGGTTTCAGGCGTGAGTTGAAACACAATTCGCACGCCGTCAACAACTAACTCTTCGCCTGTAAATGTGATGTCTCGAGTCGGTGCCAAAAGTGACGGCGCAGCGGTGGGTGTTGAATTGCCTAAACCGCTATCCACATGTCCTTGTGGTCCAGGTGGCAGCAACGGCCCAAATTGATAAGTTGCTCGCCTACTCATTGCCGGACCAGCAATCACATTTTCGGCGATCGCCTCTTGCAAAAAACCTACGGGTGCAATTATTTGACACTTACCTGATTCAACATCTGCTTTAGTAGTAACACCCAGCACACCACCAAAGTGGTCGGCGTGCGAGTGCGTGTAGATCACTGCCGTTACTGGGCGTTGCTCAACATGCTGAGTAATCAAATCAAGTGAAGCTTTGGCGGTGCTGTCTGCAGTTAACGGGTCGATCACTACCCAGCCTGTTAAACCTTTGATGAAAGTGATGTTTGAAATGTCATAACCGCGGACTTGCCAAACATCTTTGGCAACTTCAAACAAACCGTGGTGAGCGTTCAGCGTCGCATGTCGCCACAAGTGCGGATTAACCGTGTCAGGTGCATCTCGACTATCGCGTAAAAAATCGTATGCACCGGTATCAACAACCTTGCGACCTCGTTCGTCAACAATCATCGGTTCAGTTCGTGCGGCAATGAACCCGCGACGGACTCTTTCTAAATCTTGCGGATCAAACTGTCTGTCAGTTGGTCGAGCATTCTTTGACTTCGTCGTCGCACTCGCCGGCTTTGGGTTTTTACTGATACTTGACATCAAACACCATCTGGCGGAAAGTTAGCCCCTCGAGCAATTGGAAAGTACTTATGGTGAAACTGACCAGTGATTTCAAAGATTGCTGTTCCTGTTGCGCCATCAGATGTGCGAATCTGCATCTCGCTCAAGCCACCGCCAAGCACGTTGTCAGCACGATTTGCAATCTGGCTATATCGCTGCGCCCACCGCCCTGTTGCTTCGACAGAAATTTTGCGACCGCCTTGCAAAGTGAAGGCAACTGTTCCGCCTAGTCCTGTTACATCGTCTCCAAACTTTTCGTAAGAAACTGGGCGCCCAGCAGCGTCAAGCCACTGCAGATCGTGTTGAAAGTCGATCACCGGTATTGGCTCGCTGCCGTCCGCAGGTGCAAAGCAACCATCGGTGTAGACCCTGGCACCATTCGGGTATTCCCAATGCCAAACACTGAGCATTCCTTCTTCAAGTTGAATCGGCATCCACATCCACAGTGGGCAACGTGCATGCGAACGAACACCCCAAGAGTGATCGCGTTGACCCCACCAGTTATCAACCTCATAAGTTTTGCCATTGTGCGTGTATGAACCGTTGTAAGTTCCACTTTGAAACATATGTGATTGATCCCAGACGATCTCATACTTGGCTTTCATCGTGCCGCGACGCAGTTGATAAGGCTGGGTACGCGCCGTGAATGAAATATCAAAGCTCACTGGTGTCGCATCAGACGCAACTGCAACTAGACGAATCTTCTTGAGCGGCTCGACAACGTCAATCGTGATCGGACCAACTCGAAAATCATCTTGGTCGCCATCTACTTTGCGCAAGTGTCGCGCCATAATCGGCGAAGTGCCCACGCGGCCGAGCTGTAACGAGTCAATTTCTTGGCGGGATGGAAAGTGCGCGAGAGTCAAGATCAAGACGTCGCCAGGCTTTTCGCGCTGGTGCATGATAAAAAACAAACTCTCTCGCCAATCAGGGTGAAAGTGCAAAACATTTGGAAATGGTTCAGGTATCTGATGCGCGAATCGCTCGTCGAGTGCTGTGAACTTTGCCATTTTTGTACTCGTTTCTAGACGTAAAGCTTTTCGGACTCGAGGTCGATCATCTGCTGACCGTGTCGATTGGCCATTGCGGCGAACATCAAATCACCGCGATCTGTTTGTTTAACAAGCACAGAAGCGACGATAGCCATGATGTAGCCAGCAGCACTAAACAAGCGGTACTGCGACCACAATTCGTTGGATTCAAGCACAACTTTGTTTTTGCTGAGGCCAGCACTGTAACGAGAAACAAGATCTTGCTCGAACTTTCTTCGGTCGTCAACGTTAAAACTGGCGCCGATGAAATAGCTCAGATCGCTGACGCCGGGCAATGCCGCAACAGTTTGCCAATCAACTACTTTGACATCTATTTCGCCATCACGAGTTAAAAACAACAAGTTGTCTAGCCGAAAGTCGCGGTGAGCAATTGTCGCAATCTTCGGGAACGCGGCGTTGTACTTTTCGATGTTGGCTACCAATCGCTCGCCCACCAGCAATAGTTCGCTCGAGATTTTGCCTTCAAACCGCTCGGCGAAAGTTGGGAATACTGAACGCAACAATTCGCCACCTCCGTTGTCGGTTCGTCCTGAATGTGTCGGAAGCCAGGTGAAGTCGCCCAACGACTTTGATCCCCAAAGTGGCGCATGAAGTTTCACCAGTTCATCAATCGCCGACACTGCTTGTTGATATGAAGCGCCAGCAATCTGGTCGCCCTGTGTTGAGCCCACGATGTCTTCGAGAACCAGCACAAAGTCGTCGTTTACGGCGTCGTACCAAACATGCAAACACTCTGGGGCATTAACCCAAACATGAGACTTCAAAGACGAATAAAAACTTGTTTCAAGTTCGTAACAACGGGTGATCTTTGAAGCCGCACGACTACTTTGACTCTGCGATGGCACTTTCACTACCACACTGTTCGCATTGTGCGTTATCGGTTCACTAAATACAACTCGGTAACTTTCTGCCATTTGACCAGTGCCAATTGGTGAAACTGATCTGATATCTAGTTGCCTATTGTTCGTCACCGTTGCGAGTGCTGCAGATAAGTAGCCGTCACTTATCCCTTGATGCGAAGAGATTGTGCTCACACACAAAACCTTAGGATATAAAGATGATTTCGTTCAAAGTTGCTCCGCTTGCTGATTTAGAGCAGCACTGGCAACAAGCAGCCGAGTGGTCGTATGAAGCATGGCAGCACGAGTTTCCGAGCGACACCGTGCAGACGTATTTAGATCAATATGCACTCGCCCGAAGCAAGCCAGAGCTACTTCTAGAAGTATTCGCCGCCGTAACTGACAACGACCAATTGCTCGGCGTGGCGACACTTGTTCACGACGATGAATTACCAGATGCGTTAGAACCTGGCCCGTGGTTGGCAGCCGTCTTCGTCACGCCAGACGCGCGCAAATTCGGCGTAGGTTCTGCTCTAGTTGAACATGTAGTTAATCGTGCCCGCGAACTGGGCTACACGAGACTGTTTTTATATACAGAACACCAAGAAAACTGGTACGCGTCAACAGGCTGGGTGAAAATTCGAGACACAATATTTTTGGGGCTGCACCACACTGTGATGCAATTAGATCTCAGCGGTCAAACGCCCAGCGCACTTCAACAGTGACCGTAACTTCTTGAGTGCCAAGATCTACAACTGTTTTTGTCGACTCGAGAGAGTCTGCAGTTGCCATGTCTCGCAACCATGGTTGCGGTATTGAAGACGAACCTGAAAACTCGCGAACCGAAATGACATCACCCAACTCGACATCGAGAAGATCGGCATAATCTTCAGCTTTCTTTTTTGCCAACTTGATCGCATTCTCACGAGCTTGCTCGAGTGCATCTGACGTGTCAAGCAAAATTGGGGCGAGAGTATCAATCGTCAAATCAGTGCCAACCAAAAGCAAGACTGCATCAACAACTGCGCCTGCTTCTTCGGTGTCTCGCAACGTGACAGCGAACGACTGTGACGCCCGAAAGCCGATCAAAGTTTGTTTGCCTTCTGGCGAATACGAATACTCGGGATACACGCTCACGTTTTGCGTAGAAATATCTTCTTTGTCGATTTTCGACTCGTCAAGGGCCTCTCGGGCTTGGTTTGCCAAAACATTGGCGCGCTCACTTGCTGACTTACTGGTTGCCTCGACAGCAAACACAGAAAAATTGAACTGCACGCCATCTGGCACAACTTTGACAGAACCAGTCGCGTCAAGAGTTACACCGTTTTCAGTTACCGCCGGCACGTTGTAAGTGTCGCCGCCGACGTCAAGCCCACAACTCGCAAGAAACATTGATGCAACGACGGCTACGAAAGAAACTTTTGAGACTTTAGACATGATTTCCCTTAACT
>JAEMTQ010000036.1:0-6853 GCA_016462185.1 Ilumatobacteraceae bacterium | reverse complement strand
TGGCTTAATTCTACTTGCGTGCAAGACGCGAGGTCACCAAGGCAATCTTGTCGTCAGGCTGAACTACTGCGACTCTCACATTGTTTGCGCCACCCGCACCGTAAAAGTCACCCGGGCTTACAAGTGCACCACCTTCTTTTGCAACTCGCTCGGCGAACTCCCAACCATCTTTAGCGTCGAACCACAAATAGAAACCGCCACTTGGCATATCAATGTTGAAACCCGACCACTTTGACAGCACGGTGGCAAGAGTTTCTAGACGGTGCAAATAAACATCACGTTGCAATTTGACGCTTTCGTCATCACCGAACGCAACTACCGCGGCTGCTTGAGCCGGACCAGGCACGAGCATGCCAACGTGTTTGCGCACTTCTTTTAGATAGTCGACAATTTCTTTGTCGCCTGCGTAGACACCGACACGAACGCCCGCCAAATTTGAACGTTTCGACAATGAATGCAATGCAACGACACCCTCTAAACCGTGTTGCAAAATAGTCTCAGGTTTGCGCGACCACGTGAATTCGACGTAACACTCGTCGCTGAACACGGGCACGCTATTTTTGCGGCCCCATGTGGCAAGAGCTTTTAAGTCATCTAAGTCGCCTGTTGGATTATTCGGCGAGTTGCTCCAGATCATCAACGCACGTTTTATATCGCTGGCTGAGATTTTTGAAGTGTCGATTCCTCCGGTTGAGGTCATCGGTACGGCCACTGGTCGACAACCAGCCAGAATTGCGCCCATCTCATAAGTCGGATACGAAACTGCAGGAAACAACACTGTGTCTCGATCAGGCGATCGAAGTTTCAAATATTGTGGTGTTGTTGCGACAAACTCTTTGCTGCCGATGCAAGCAGCGATCTGCGAAGTCGGAACCGAAATCTCAAACTTGCGTTGCATCCATGCTTGAGCGGCATTGCGCAACGCATCTGAGCCAATGCTGGGCGGATAACCCCGCTCGGCGTTTGAACTCGAGAGGGCCGCGACAACTGCAGGCGCAGGCGCATCGCATGGGGTGCCGATCGACAAATCAACAAGACCGCCCTCATGTTTTTGAGCGAAAGGTTTGAACTTGTCGAGCCGATCGTATGGATATGGCGGCGGTGTAAAACCCTGTGTCATTTTCGCACCACAAACTCACTGAGTCGCCCGGCGCTGGCGTCAGCAAGACGCGCCCGCACACGCATTGCATTGTCTTCGTTAGCAGTTGACACAACTTCACCTTCTCTATGAACCGTCGCGACGATATCGCCGCGGTCATACGGTATTAACAATTCAATCACCGTTGTCAGGGCACGCATTCGATCACCGATTGCCAGCAATAACTCGTTCATCCCGTCGCCAGTCATTGCCGAAAAGGCGACGGCGCCACGGTGTTCGTACACGAGTCGTTTGGCTTCATCTGGATCAAGGTCTGACTTGTTGATAACCAGAAGTTCTGGAACATTCTCGGCACCAATTTCTGTGAGCACTTCTCGCACTGCGGCAATTTGTCCTTGCGGATCGACCGCCGATGCATCAACAACATGCACCAGCAAATCACTGTTGACTGCAACCTCGAGTGTGCTCTTAAATGCTTCAATTAGTCCGTGCGGCAAGCGGCGCACGAAACCTACGGTGTCAGACAAAAGAACTGGCTCACCGCCAGGAAGTGCGAGTCGGCGTGTTGTCGGGTCAAGTGTGGCGAACAACCTGTTTTCGACGAGCACACCTGCACTTGTGAGTCGATTTAGCAATGACGACTTACCGGCGTTCGTGTAGCCGACGATTGCTACTGAACCCAGACCACTGCGCTCGCGGCCTTTGCGCTGTTCTTGTCGTGTCTTTTGTAAATTGTCGAGTTCGCGATCAAGTCGACTGATGCGTTCGCCGATGCGACGACGATCAACTTCAAGTTTTGTTTCACCAGGACCGCGGGTACCGATACCGCCCGCCTGTTGCGACAAACCTGCCTTTGCGCCGCGTCGAATGCGTGGCAGTCGGTAACGAAGCAACGCCAGTTCTACTTGTGCTTTACCTTCAAGCGTGTGCGCATTTTGCGCAAAGATGTCGAGAATTACCGCCGTGCGATCTAATGCCGTGCGACCCAAAAGTTTTTCTAGATTGAACTGCTGAGCAGGCGCAAGTTCATTGTCAAATACGACAGTGTCAGAGTCAAGAGCAAGACAAAGTTCTTTTAATTCTTCTGCTTTTCCTTTGCCGATGTAATAGGTGCTATCTGGCGACTCACGGCGTTGGGTTACTCGGGCAACTTCATCGGCACCCGCAGTGTCAATTAATTGCGCGAGTTCGTCAAGCGATTCTTGCGTTTCGTCGTCAGTGCGGTCAGACATTGTGACTGCAACCAAGATGATGCGCTCGCGAATACCACGCGAAATAAGTGTTGAACCGAGCGCCTCCTGATACGGGGTGTTCACAGAACTAGCTCGAGGTTGTGACGCGAAGAAAAATTTGCAGGACCAATCAACGTGACGTGACCAGCCTGAGGGTGATTCAGTCGCACGCTCGCGTCGCCGCCTGGTTGATGAACGAGAACCTCGCGCACCGATGCAGGCACGAGGCCCCACTTGCTGGCTGCCCATGCGCTTGCACAAGCACCCGTGCCACAGGCCTGAGTGATGCCAGCGCCACGTTCGTGCACTCGCATCGTGATTGCGTGACTCTCGGGACCTGGTTCAATAATTTCGAGATTGACCTGCGGAATTTTTTGGCCGATTTCAAGCAAGTTGACGATCGCGACATCTTCGACACCCACCACCGAGTGTGGGTTACCAACAGACAGGTGCATTACTGGTCGATTTGGATCACTGCCGATTGAGTGCCAATTTTGCGGTGGACGAATCTCTTCGATCTTGCCCATGTCAACGCTTGCTCGAACTTCGTCTTGCGAAACCGGCTCAACGTCAACCACTCGTAGTCCGGCGTCTGTCAGCACCGTATATGAAACCGACTCTTCATGACCGTCAGCGTCAAATGCTGCTTGTGCCAAACAGCGAATGCCATTGCCGCTCATCTCAGCGCGCGAGCCGTCTTGATTGAACAACTGCATCTCAAGTTTGAAATCGTCATGGCGCGACAAAAGCAACAGCCCATCGGCGCCAACACCGTCTTGTCGATCACACCATTGCTGTGCAACTTTTGACCAGTTGATTTTCGACGAGTCGATTTTTTGTAAATCAGCCGAACTATCTCGAGTTATTTGAGACGTGTCGAGAACCAAAAAGTCATTTCCAAGACCGTGATGTTTCGTTACGACAACTTGCATGATGTTTGATGTCTAGCGTAAATGCTTGGCAACAACAGGCACAATTTCTGCAACTGGATCTTCGCTGATTGAAACCCATTTGATTCGCGGATCGCGCCTGAACCAGCGCTCTTGACGAACGGCAAACTGTCTGGTGTGAATGATCGTTTCTTCGACAGCCTGATCAAGGCTCATCTTGCCGTCGAGATGCAACAACAACTCTTTGTAGCCAAGCGCTTGTGCTGCCGTGCGCGACAAGCCATCTTTTGAGTTGCGCAATGCTGTGACCTCTGACAGCAAACCCTCGTTCATCATCGCGTAGACACGATCTGCCACTCGCTGGGCGAGACGGTCGCGGTTCCAGCGCAAACCAATTTGTACGACACCGTTTTCTGGATATGCGCTCGTACCCGGACCAAAACTGCTGAAGGCTCGCCCGCTACCGATACAAACTTCGAGTGCACGAATAATTCGTCGACGATTTGAGCGCTCAATTTTTTCGATGGCAATTGGATCAAGCTGCGCGAGTTGGTCAAACAACAAAGCTGTGTTCGGCTCTTGCTCAAGTGTTGCTCTGGTTTCTGGAAACTCGCCAGGCAGAACCAAATCGTCGATTACCGCGGTGAGGTAAAGCCCGGTACCCGCGACCAACAAAGCCCGACCGTTTTCTTTGTCGATTTTAGATAAGGCCTCGGTGGCGCTTTTCTTGAACTCTGCCACCGTGAATCGTTCGTGGCTATCTACAAGGTCGATGCAATGATGTGGCACCAGATTTTGATCGCTCAAAGTTGGTTTAGCAGTACCGATGTTCATGTCTCGGTACACCTGCATCGCATCGACTGCAACAATGTGAACTGGGCTTTGCGAATTAGTTTGCTGTTGCGCCACCGCCATTGCTACAGATGACTTGCCACTCGCCGTCGGGCCAACAATTACAACAGGCTTGCGTGCTTGGTCAGTCATGATTGGCGCTTGATTGCAATCGCGAATTAATTCGCACTCGATACAGCGAGGCGCAACTTGTGTTTCGGGGCTTCGCCGACTTCGACGAGTTGCCCAGACAAATGAAAGCGCGCCGCGGCGGTAACTTCGACTTTGGCGTACGTACCGACGCGCAGACTCTGGGGTGAGCTGAAATGCAAAATCTTGTTCTGTCGCGTGCGACCCGTTGTGAGTTCAGGGTTCTTTCTGCTCATGCCTTCAACAACGACCTCTTCAATGCGACCGATTCGCTCACGGTGTTTCAAAACCGCCGAGTGATCGAGCACAATCTTCAACCGCTCGTATCGTTCGACTGCCACGGCTTCATCGATGAACTTGTCGGTCATCTCAGCGGCTTGTGTGCCTGGTCGTGGCGAAAAGATAAATGAGAACGCCGAGTCAAAACAAGCTTCGGCACAAACTTCGACGGTCTGCAAAAAGTCTTGTTCGGTTTCACCTGGGAAACCCACAATCACATCGGTTGTAACAGCAAGGTCGTTGATCATTGTGCGAGCCTGCTCAAGACGTTTGAGATATCGCTCGGCGGTGTAGCCACGATGCATCAACGCAAGAACATTGTCTGAGCCTGACTGCATCGGATAATGCAAGTGTTCGACAACTGTCGATGTCTCGGCCATCGCCAGCAAAGTGTCTTCGCGCATATCTTTTGGATGCGGACTCACGAATCGAACTCGCGAAATGCCCGGCACCGCGCCGACACTGCGAAGCAACTCTGCAAATTGTGGCTTGGGTTTGACCGAGATGTCGCCAGCCGCACGAGCCGACATCGAGAGATCTCGACCGTAACTATTGACGTTTTGACCAATCAAAGAAATTTGAGTAACACCGCTCTTGACGAGCTTCTCAACTTCAGCCAAGATCTCGGCGCTAGGTCGCGAAATTTCTTTTCCGCGCACGGCAGGCACGATGCAATATGCGCAGGTGTTGTCGCAACCAATTTGAATGGTCACCCATGCGTTGTATGAAATCTCTCTACGCATCGGCAATGCACTCGGAAACATCGTGTGGTCGTCGAGAACCGCTTCTTCAAGAATCTCTGTAACCGGCCGCCCGTAGCGCGTCTCTTCAAGCAACTCGGCCGCCCGATGCACGTTGTGTGTGCCGATTACGACGTCGACATAAGGCGCTCGCTGACGAATCAAGTCTCGATCTTTTTGCGCCAAACAACCCGCAACCAGAATTTGGCGACCGTCTTGTTCTGTCTTCCAATTCTTTAACTGGCTGAGCGTGCCATAGAACTTGTCATCAGCATTTTCACGGATGCAACAAGTGTTGATAACCACAACATCGGCAGTCGCGACACTGTCGACATTGGTCATACCGTCTGACTCAAGAAGACCTGAGATGCGTTCAGAGTCGTGCTCGTTCATTTGGCACCCAAAGGTGCGAACGAAATAGTTGCGGGTCACGACTTTTCTATTTTACAGGCGCAATTTCAGCGAGCGCCCCAACTACGCACCATTGCCGACAGGTCAATAAAGACCTGTCGGCCGCAATGGCAGTCGCGTTGTTGTTAGAGCTCGATTGGCTCGTCGTCTTTAGCGGTGAACGCTTTTTTTGAAGCTTTCTCGGCTGCGGCTTTGGTCGGTGCTGCCTTGACTTCTTCAACAACCTCTGGGGCAGCCTCAACTACCGGCATTGACTGTTGACGAACTCGATCGGCCATCTGCACCATTACTTCGGTGTTCTCAGCCAAGAACTGCTTCGCGTTCTCGCGACCTTGACCAAGTTGCTCGCCGTCGTATGTGAACCACGCCCCAGATTTCTTGGCGATGCCCATTTCGACTGCCATGTCAAGAACTGCGCCTTCGCGACTGATGCCTTTGCCATACATAATGTCGAATTCGGCCTGCTTGAACGGTGGTGAAACTTTGTTCTTCACAACTTTCACACGTGTGCGTGAACCCACAACTTCAACGCCGTCTTTGATTGTTTCAATACGACGAATGTCGAGACGAACAGAAGAATAAAACTTGAGTGCCCGACCACCAGGAGTTGTTTCTGGTGAACCGAACATCACACCGATCTTTTCGCGCAACTGGTTGATGAACACAGCGACGGTATTTGACTTGTGCAAGTTAGATGTCAATTTACGCATTGCTTGACTCATTAATCGAGCCTGCAAACCCATGTGGCTATCGCCCATTTCGCCTTCAATTTCTGCACGTGGCGTGAGTGCGGCAACCGAGTCGATAACGACTACGTCAAGTGCGCCTGAGCGCACCAACATGTCGACGATTTCAAGAGCCTGCTCACCGGTATCTGGCTGTGAGATCAAAAGATTGTCGGTATCGACACCGATTGCTTTTGCATACACAGGGTCCATTGCGTGTTCGGCGTCGACGTATGCGCAGATGCCGCCGTTGCGTTGGGCTTCGGCCACGATGTGCATCGCCAAGGTTGATTTACCCGACGACTCTGGACCGAAGATTTCGACAATTCGACCGCGTGGAACGCCGCCGATGCCAAGTGCGATGTCAAGTGGCAGCGCGCCTGTTGGGATGAAGTCAATGCCAAGGTTTTGCTTTTCGCCCATGCGCATGATCGAACCTTTGCCGAACTGCTTATCGATTGCCCCAAGGGCTACTTCGAGGGCTTTATCTTTTTCG
>JAEMTQ010000108.1:1896-3234 GCA_016462185.1 Ilumatobacteraceae bacterium | reverse complement strand
AAAGAAGTTACGCCTGAAATTTTTGAGGCTTACAAACAAGCGGGCGCTGAGCATGTGATCTTGACTTGCGCTGGCCCGTTTGACTTTGGCGATCTTGAAACGCTTTTGAGCTGGCGATAACAAAAATTTGCGTCGCTTAATACCGTTCGGACTTCTTCAAGTCTCGAACATCGCTTCAGGTTTCGGCAACGGAATCGTGATGATCGCCATACCTTGGCTCGTGCTTGACCGCACCGGCTCTGCAGCTGCGGCTGGTTTGCTTGGCGCGTTGGTGAGCCTGCCGGGCATCGTTGTTTCGCCATTTGTTGGCGCGCTCATCGATCGTGTTGGGCGACGCAAAGTTTCGATTTATGCCGATGTGCTCTCGGCAGTTTCTGTTTTGTTGTTTGTAGTTGTCGACCGTGTCAGTTCGTTGACGTATACGTGGATCGCAGCGTTGGCTGTGCTCGGCGCCGTGTTTGACCCCGCCGGGCACACGGCGCGCAAGGCGCTGATCCCTGATGCTGCTGGTGCATCTTCGATCAATCTTGAATCTGCAAACAGCCGTCACGAGGGTTTGTTCGCTGTCGGCTGGGCGATCGGGCCAAGTGTTGGTGCCGTGCTGATCAAATTCGTCGGACCAGTCGATGCGCTGTTTGCGACAAGTTTCTTATTCGTGGTTGCATCAGTCAGCGTGATGCTGATGCGCGTTCACGATGCTGGGCAACAGAGCCGCGATGCCGATTCGCATGCCGAAACTTTTTGGCAGTCGACCGTTGCTGGTTTTCGAGTGTTGCATGCCGACCGTGCCCTGTTTAGTCTGACTCTAATTTTCATGTTCACCTCGGCGGTTTACATGCCGATCGAAATGGTGCTGCTCCCCGTGCACTTTGAACGACTCGGCAACGCCGGCGGGCTCGGCGCAACAATGACTGGTCTGGCCGCAGGCATGATGATCGGCGCTTTCAGTTACGGATTAATTGCCCGGCGGTTTTCGCGGTTCACGATTTTGCGTGGCGTGATGATTGGCGTCGCAGTTGCTGCCGCGCCGATGGCGGCTTTGCCCCCGACTCCCGTGTTTATCGTTATTGGTTTTTCAATGGGCATGTTGTGGGGGCCATTCAACCCTCTTTGGAATACGTTGATTCAAAACCGTGTGCCCGCCGAGATGCAAGGGCGCGTCTACGGAGTGCAGATGTCGGCGCTTTACGCTGCCCCACCGCTTGGTCAACTTGTTGTTGGCTTGGCTGTCGAGCAGTTTGGGTTGCAACAAACTTTCGTTGTGATCGCGGCGCTGTTCGTAGCTGTCGCGTTGCTCACTGTTTCTCTGCGCTCACTGCGCGACCTCAACACCGACAC
>JAEMTQ010000108.1:0-1796 GCA_016462185.1 Ilumatobacteraceae bacterium | reverse complement strand
GCGCTGTGTTGCAGCACGCGACGACGGCTTTCAATATCTTCGCGATTGTGATAACAACCGATGAACAAACGCTTGCCCGTGTACTCCATGCGGCCATGCAGCGTGCGCCAGTTGTCGAAAATTAGTGCGTCACCCGAGTTGAGTCGAATCTTCAACCAGTTGTCGCGATCGTTCACAAGTTTGTGCAGCAAACCATAACTGCGATAAAACTCGGCCATCTGTTCGTTTGGCAATTTAAGTGGCGCGCGATCGTAGTTATTGAAAGAAATCTGCACAATATTGCCGTAAGGGTCTAACCGAATCGCAGGACGCTCGGCTCGCAAATAGACGCCTGGCTCGATGTAAAGACCAGGGACGACTGTCGTTGTGAGAGTGGTGAAAGCCTTAGGGTCTTGTTCGCGGATCTGGTTGGCGACGGCAAGGCCATCCACCAAAATACTTTCGCCGCCCGTGCCCGTGCGCTCGATGCAACAAAACATCTGCGAGCCCGGTGCGTCGTGCGAATAGGTGCTGTCGGTGTGCGGCTCAAGAAAAGTTTGCGTATAGGCCGTGTCGTTGTGATCTTTAAGTTCTGAATGAAGTTTCCAGATGCCGCCAAAAATTGTTTGACGCGGATACGCGACGCGACGCGCGAGTTGCTCGGCTGCCTGCTCGTTTGCGGGCATATTGCGAACAGTGGCAAAACCATATTTTGCGAATGCGTCGAGCAACTCGCGAGCGCCTTCGTCGGTCGAGACAACTGCTTCAAATTCAGAACACGGAATCGGGTCTGGCATCGAACCAGCCAGCCAGAGCTGCTTTGAAACAATCGCATGCTGGGCGTGGGTGTCGTAAACAAGCGCGCTAGCCAAGAGTTCGGCCGAATACTCGCCCGGCGCACTGGCATCGCTCCAGTTGACGACGACATGATTCTCGCTCTTCAACTCGGCTGAAGTGCCTGAGATTGTTGGGTCAATTAAGAACGTGTCGACTTTTCGTTGCTTCGTATCTGTGTTGTAGCGAGATGCGTCTTGACTGTGGTCATAGAGCCAAAACCACGAGTAAATCTCTGGGGTTTTAGCGCCAGCAAATACGACCTCAAGCCCAGCCTGTGTTGCTTTTACGGATGAGATTTTCGACGAGATTGACATACCCGAACCTAGATTGAGTTTTTTGTTAACTCTTCTAGCGTACCCTCAGCAACAATCGTCGCGTCTTCGATTCTGTAAACCCGATCGCAATGTTGCACCGTTGACAATCTGTGAGCGACAATCAAAATCGTTTTGAAACCCTGCAGCGCACGAATCGCGCTCATAACTTCGGTTTCGGTTTCCATGTCGAGGCTGCTTGTGGCTTCGTCGAGCACCAGCACTTGGGGCTCGTGATACAAAGCACGAGCGATACCGATGCGTTGGCGCTGGCCACCCGATACGCGAATTCCGCGTTCTCCAACAATTGTGTGCGCTTTTTCTGGCAGTGACTCGACAAAGTCCCAAAGTTGTGCCGACTTTAAGGCTCGCTCAAGTGCGACTTCATCAATTTCTTTTTCAGCAATACCAAACGCGACATTGCGACGAATCGTGTCGTCTGTTAGATAAATCGCCTGGGCAACATAACCAATTGTCGACTGCCACTCGAGGTTTTGTTCGTGCAAATTGACGCCATCAACAAGCAGCTCACCTGAGCTCGGCGGCAACAAGCCAAGGATGACATCAACGAGTGTGCTCTTACCCGCGCCCGAAGGCCCGATGAAGCCGACTGTTTCGCCCTTGCGCACGACAATATTCACGTCGCGCAAACTCGGCGCCGGCGTGTTG
>JAEMTQ010000107.1 GCA_016462185.1 Ilumatobacteraceae bacterium | reverse complement strand
CGCGGACTGTTTTGCGGAGCTCTTCTTGTTCTTCTGTAAAGGCAAAGTTCATGGGGTCTATCTTGCCAGCGCGAGGGTGATTTGCGCTAATCGGGCGATTTGCCGATAAAGCCTGAGATACTTGTGGAGTATGACAAATCAGACCAATGGCGACTCGGGCAACGACCTGACTTTGCATTGGCGCGACGCAAACGTGGATGTACACAAAGTCGTGGTTGGGCCCTTTGACAACAATGTTTTCGTCGTGCGCTGTCGACGCTCAGGCGACGCTGTGCTGATTGATGCCGCCAACGAACACGAACAGTTGTTGCAATTGTGCCGACGATTGGGCGTCAGGCGTGTGCTTGAAACTCACGGCCATTGGGATCACATTCAGGCCGTGCCCGCAATGCGCGAGGCGGGCTACGAAGTCGCGGTCACTGCGGCAGATGCGCCACGCCTTAAAGACGTTGGCTATGACGTGTTTATTGACGACGCTGAAGTTATTGAAGTTGGCGATTTACGGTTGAGTGCGATTCACAATCCAGGGCACACCGAAGGATCAATTTCGTTTCACGTTGTTGACACACCTTTGCTATTTACGGGAGACACTTTGTTTCCTGGTGGGCCGGGCAACACACAACTTGAAGGCGGAGACTTTGCGACAATTATCACTTCGATTGACAACAGACTTTTCACGTTTCCGGCTGAGACAATTGTCTTACCTGGACACGGACTTGACACGACCATCGGCGCTGAGCGTCCGCAATTGGCAAGTTGGGTTGCGCGCGGCTGGTGACATTTAATTTGCACTATGGCTGTAGTGCAAATACATGAGTGCGCAATTACACTTATTTAAGTGAGCGAACTCTTTCGCATTGACGATCTTCATGCCAAGCCAACCGAGGCTGACACGCAAATTCTGCGCGGCATTTCACTGACAGTAAACAAAGGTGAAGTACATGCGATCATGGGCCCGAACGGTTCAGGAAAATCAACTTTGGCCACGACTTTGCTTGGTGCGCCAGAATACGAAGTCACGAGCGGTCGATTGTTTTATAAAGGTGAAGACATTTCGCTTTGGCCAACCGAAGTTCGCGCAAAAGCCGGAATCTTTTTAGCGTTTCAATATCCACAAGAAATTGCCGGTGTTTCGGTGATTCAGTTTTTGCGTCAGTCATTGTCGGCGCGAAAAGGAATTGACTTGTCGGTTCTCGAATTGCGACTTTCAATAATTAGTTGGATGAAGCGCCTCGGAATGGACTCGTCATTCGTTGACCGATATCTGAACGAAGGTTTCTCTGGCGGCGAGAAAAAGCGTAATGAAATTATGCAGATGGCGATTCTCGAACCCGAACTGGCGATTCTCGACGAAACTGACTCAGGTCTAGACATCGATGCGTTGCGAATCGTCGCCCAAGGTATTCGCGAAGTGCGACAAGATCGCCCTGAACTTGGCATTGTTTTGATCACCCACTATCAGCGACTACTTGATGAAGTGAAACCAGATTTCGTGCACATTTTGATTGATGGTCGCATCGTCAAGTCGGGTGGCATGGAGTTGGCAGCTGAACTTGAAAAGAACGGTTACGACGCATATCGAAGCGAGTCGTAAAATGTCAATTGATTCGGCCGTGATTCGTCGCGACTTCCCTATTTTTGGCAACGAGGTAAACGGCAAACCACTCGTCTATTTAGACAGCGCAAATACTTCGCAAAAACCAAACGTCGTGATCGACACGATGACGAAATTTATGCGCGAGGCGTATGCCCCGATTAATCGCAGCGCATATACGTTGGCGGCAAATGCAACTGAGCAATATGAGGGTGCGCGCGCAGCCGTGGCGAAATTTATCAATGCAAATAATGCACGCGAGATTGTGTTCACGAAGAATGCAACCGAAGCGTTGAACATGATTGCTTTTTCGTGGGGTCGAGCAAACCTGCAACGTGGAGATGTGGTCTTGCTCACGCATATGGAGCACCACGCAAACATCGTGCCATGGCAAATGTTGCAACAAGAGCGCGGCATCGAATTGCGCTGGGTGCCCCTGACGAGCGATTTTCAACTTGACCTGAGTTCTCTTGAGACTCTGCTCGCCGGAGTGAAAGTGTTTTCGTTTACCTCGATGTCAAATGTTTTGGGCACGATTAATCCTGTTGAAAAACTTTGTGCGGCGGCTCATGCTGCTGGCGCAATCGCAATCGTCGATATGTGTCAGTCGGTGCCGCATGCGCCAACCGATGTGCGAGCAAGTGGTGCAGATTTTGCGATGTTCTCGAGTCACAAGATGTGTGGGCCGTCGGGTGTTGGTGTGCTTTGGGGTCGCGAGGCTTTGCTCGAGGCGATGCCACCGTTCTTGGGTGGCGGAAACATGATTTCTGAAGTGCGACTCGATGGTTTTACTTGCGCAGAGTTGCCGTCAAAGTTTGAAGCGGGCACGCCGCCGATTGTTGAAGTCATCGGTCTCGGGGCGGCTGTCAATTACTTGACAGGTGTTGGCATGCAAAATGTGCGCCAGCATGAAATTGCATTGTCGAATTATGTTCTTGATTTGTTGCAGAGCCGGTTCGGTGATGACATCACGATTCACGGGCCGCGCAACCCCGAACTGCGTGGCGCAACATTTAGTTTTGCGTTCCGCGGTATTCATCCGCATGATCTGAGTCAGGTGTTAGATCAGTCAAATGTTTGTGTGCGCGCCGGGCACCATTGCGCAAAGCCGTTGATGAAGATCATTGGCGCAAATGCCACGACTCGGGCGAGTTTTTATCTCTACAACACGACCGAAGATGCCGACGCACTTGCAGATGCGCTTGACTCAGCCTCAGATATCTTTTAGGTAGACGGATTAAAACGAGGACAGATGCCGGGTATTGAAGATCTCTATCGAGAAATTATTCTTGATCACTACCGCACGCCGCGAAACCGTGGTGAGTTGCCACCGCCTGCTGTCTACAGCGAAGGAAACAATCCGTTGTGTGGCGATGACATTCGTATTTATTTAGATATCGCAGACGGCGTTGTGCGTGACGTGAAATTTTCTGGACAGGGTTGCTCGATTAGTCAGAGCTCGACGTCAATGATGACAGTTGCCATCAAAGGCAAACCCGTGACTGAAGTTCTGGCATTCGTGCGGCGGTTCAAGCACATGATGACGCTCACCGAAGGCGACGGTGAAGTTGATCAGTCGATCAATCTTGGCGATATCGAGGCCCTTCAGGGCGTCGTGAAGTTTCCGGTGCGCATCAAGTGCGCCACCCTCGGCTGGAACACGCTTCTCGAAG
>JAEMTQ010000106.1 GCA_016462185.1 Ilumatobacteraceae bacterium | reverse complement strand
AAAATTATCGTTGCGCTTGCAGATGTATCTAAGTGATAACTCAAATTCATGCCGATAAAGCACGTCACTGCGCCTATGACGGGCGAAATCCACAGCAGCCGTGAGAAACTATTCGTGGTCATGCGGGCTGACGCAGCCGGAATCACGAGCAGTGCCGAAATCAAAAGTGTGCCGATCACTCGCATCGTCACCAAAATCGTCAGCGAAATCATCGCCAGCAATACAGCCTCAACGAGTGAGACTCGCACATTACTGACTTGGGCCACATCTCGATCAAAGGTCGAAAAAAGCAGTTTGCGATAACCCAATACGACTACGGCTAGACCGACCAGCGCTACCAACGCGACTGCATAGATATCTACGACCTTTACCCCGAGCACACTGCCAAACAAAACCGCCTCAATGCTTTTCGAGGCTTGGCCGTAACGATTCATCAATGCGAGCCCAAGGGCGAAAGACGCCGTAGTCACGACGCCAATCGCAGCATCAGCACCAATAACGCGTCGACGAGCAACTCTGGCGATCAGCAAACCAGAAATGATGCCCCAGATACCCGCTCCTAAAAAATAATTTATCTTCATCACCGCACTGGCTGCTGCACCACCAAAAACTGCGTGCGACAAACCATGACCGATATAACTCATGCCGCGCAAAATCACAAAGACACCGAGTAAACCGCAAAGAGCACCGGCAATCGTGGCGACAACTAGCCCGTTACGAAAAAATTGAAAACCATACGGTTCGAAGATGTCAAAGGCAAGCACTATTTTCCTTCTCCACGCATCGCTACCCGACCGTGATCTATCACGATTGGCATTCCCCCGTGTTCGAGAACTTCCATTGGCGCGCCGTAAGTTGCTTCGAGAACCGCTGAGGTCAGTACTTCGCGTGGAGTACCGTCAGCGAGCACGGTTTTATTGAAGCAAACCAAACGAGGAAGGTGCGCTGCCAAGCCATTCAAGTCATGTGTCGTCAACAAAATGGTCAAACCGTCAGCATGAAGATCTGCGAGAAGATGCAACACTTCGTGTCGCGTTCGCACGTCTACGCCCGCCGTAGGTTCGTCCATAATCAAAATGTCTGGTTGGCGAAACATTGCGCGTGCAAGAAACACTCGTTGTTGTTGGCCACCCGAGAGTTCGCGAATGTGACGATTAGCAACGTCTGCGATACCGAGTTTCTCTAAAACTTCACGCACCGCCGTTCGCTCGGCGGGCGTAATACGAGGCCACCACTTCGAATTTGTGCGAGTCATCACGATGACCTCTTCGACGGTCACGGGAAAGTACCAATCAACAGTTTCGACTTGAGGAACATAACCGATTGTTAGCCCGGGCTGCATCGTTATCGAACCGTGAGCAACAGGCTGTGAGCCAATGATCGCTTTCAGCAAGGTCGTTTTGCCAGACCCAGATGGGCCAACGATGCCAACAAATTCACGTCGATTGATCTTTAGATCAACGTCGTATAAGACCGGCGCGTTGCCATACGTGCACGAAACATGTTCGCAAACTATCAACGGAGTTTCAGTGTTATTGCGAATACTTTGCTCCGTCTTTGACTACGTCTTGAACATCAATCAATTTCAAAGCCGAAGCATCGCCACCTAGGGCTTCAACTATCGTCACGAAGTTAAACCGCATAAGTCCGAGCCAAGAGTGTTCTTTGTCGCCTGGTTTGCCAATCAAATCATCATCTCGCAGCACATCAACATATCGCACATCAGATTCGAGGCCGATTTGTTCGAGCACAGGTGAAGGAAAAACTTCGCTTCCAAATATTGCTTTCACACCTAGTTCTTTGACCTGCAAAATCAGCGCCGCAATTTCTTTTGGAGTCGGCTCGTCAAACGATGATGGCTGAATCGCGCCAACCACGGTGTAACCATAATTCTTTGCAAAATATGCATACGCGTCGTGATATGTAAGAAGTTTGCGTTGATTTTCTGGGATGGTCGCGGTTGCAATTTTTATTGCATTGTCAAGTGCGTCAATCTTCACAGCGAATGCAACGAAATTTTTCTCGTAAATAGCCGCGTTTACTGGATCGCGACGCACCAGTAAATCTCTGGCAACTTGCGCATACTGTTTGGCCATCGGCGGATCCGTCCACAAATGTGGATTTGGCTTGCCACCTTCTTTTGGAAATGAAAAATCGTAGATGTATTCAGACTCAGGCAAAGTCTCTGTGCCGAGTTCACAAATATTTGCAGATTCTTTCAGATTTGCTATTGCGAGATCTTTGGTTGGCTCTTCGAGAACAAGACCATTGATAAAGATCACGTCGGCCGATTCAAGCGATGCTGCGTCACTTGGCTTTGGTTCAAACGTGTGCGAATTTGTGCCCTCTGGAACTATGCCGGTAATCGACGTCGATGTGCCACCGGCAATATTGGCAATAATGCTTGTTATTGGCGCGACAGTCGTTGCGATATTTAGCGGTCTACCTTGAACCACCTCGCCTAAATCACACCCGACATTTCGGCTATTTGAGGTTTGCTCAGAGCCAGCACACCCGGCGATGAGGATCAACGAAACTGCAAGATTCTTTAATTTCACGTCTGGTCGTCTTTTAAATTGCGATTATCTGGTCAAGGATTTGTGCAGTTCGAAGCGAGTCACTTGTCGGCATCACCCAACCAGAACTATTTGCGATCTGCTCACCAACCTGTTGGATCATTTCAACAAATGCGTCAACTTCATTGAAGTTTTCAATGTGGTCGTTTACGCGCAACGAACTCGGCTCGCGCCAAGTTGAAAAAGCTTCACCAGCTTCAGTTGCGATAGTTCCAGAACTGCCTTCAATTTTTAATATCTGGGGCACATCTTTTTCGAACGAGCTCATCAACTGAGCACTTATTTTGTCGTTGATCATCGCTTTCACTTCGGTCGTCAAATCAATCTTTGTGGGGCCAATTTTTCGATCAACATTATTAATTGTCAAATCTTTTGCGCCGTTCATTAGCGCCACCCACATATTTACTTGGTAGCAACCAATATCGAGCAACGCACCGCCACCCAATAATGGGTCAAGTCGATAGTTTTCTGTCATTTCTGATTTGAAACCCCATTGCGACTCGATTGATTTGATATCACCGATCGCCCCAGATTCGACCAATTCGACGATGCGCCTAAATCGCGGGTGCCAGCGAGTCCAAACTGCTTCAACTAAAAGTCGATTACAACGCTGAGCACAATCAATCATCGCTTGAACTTCTATTGCATTCACACCCAGTGGTTTCTCACACAGCACATGTTTGCCTGCTTCAAGCGATTTCGTTACCCATTC
>JAEMTQ010000105.1 GCA_016462185.1 Ilumatobacteraceae bacterium | reverse complement strand
CCAGATCGGGTGCGAGTAATAATCGTTCAAGTAATCGGACTAGTGACACTTGCAATCGGGCTGCGCGATGTCATGAACACCGACAACATGGTGTTTCCTTTGGTCGGTATGGTCGTCGGTGCAATCATTGGTGAATTTTTGAAAATTGAAGATCGACTTGCAATTCTTGGTGACTTGTTGCGTCGCAAATTTGCGAAGAACGCTGGCGAAAGCAAATTTGTGAATGGCTTCGTTACTGCAACTTTGTTGTTCTGTATCGGGCCGTTGACGATTCTTGGTGCGATTGAAGACGCGAGTGGTAAGACGCCGCAGTTATACATAATCAAGGGAACGCTCGACGGTTTCATGATGATCATCTTTTCGGCCCTCTACGGAGTCGGCGCTTTGTTCAGCGCCGTGAGCGTGTTCGTTGTTCAGGGCACATTGACAGTGTTTGGCGCTTCACTTGACTCACTTTTGGATGATCGAATGCGACTTGAACTCTTTGCTGCAGGTGGTTTGGCGGTAATGGCGATCGGCATCAACTTGCTTGAAATCAAGAAGATTCGACTCGGCTCACTGCTACCTGGTTTGATTCTGACGCCGATTCTTGTTTGGATCTTCGCCACCCCAAATGGGCTTATTCAATAACGCTGCAGAATGTGCGGAAGGTTTAACTCAATAGCGAGTGGTAAAGACTTTTCGTCGGTGTACGACGCACAATTTTTGACAGATGAATTGCTGCCGAATTTTAATGTTGCGCCAACGACTTTGATTTACGTCTTGCACAGGCAAGACGGCGGGCGAGTGCTCGGCTCAATGTCATGGGGTCTTGTGCCAAGTTGGTCAAAAGACAAAACTCGTGCTGCCAGCATGATCAATGCGAGGAGCGAAACCTTGACTGAAAAACCTAGTTTTAGAAACCTAGTTTCTGAGCACAGATGTGTTTTGCCGATACAAGGTTTTTATGAATGGCAGAATCTTCCGAGCGAGACGAAAAAGCCAAAGAAGCAGGCACACTACATTTCTCGGGTCGATGAAAGACCAATGACGCTTGCTGGTTTGTGGACAATATGGAAGCAACCAGACAGTTCGCTTTTGCGAACCTGCACAATTATCACGACCGAAGCAAATGAGAAGCTCTCACCAATTCATCACCGCATGCCAGTAATTCTTGAACGCGACTCAGTTGAGATTTGGTTAGGTGAATCTAAGACACTGCCACACGATTTGTTGATTGCATCAAAAAACGAAATTGTGAAGAGCGAGCCAACCAGTCGACTAGACCGCGCCAGCAACTCCAGCACTGCGCAACTCGATGATGATTCGTCGGGCCGCCTCTTCTAGTTCTTCGCGCGGAACGTTCGTTCTAGCGTTCGCAAATTCAAGATCTGCCATTGAGTTGCTTGGGATCACATGCAGATGACAGTGCGGAATCTCGTAGCCCGCAATTACAAGTGCAATGCGCTCGCAGTTAAAAGCACGTTTTGTTGCATCACCAATAATTTTTGCTACACCAAATAGATGACTATTCAAATCTGCAGTTAGGTCTGTCCACTGGTCAACTTCTTTGATTGGCACAACAAGGGTGTGGCCAGTCGTGATTGGGCTTATTGTCATGAAGCCAACGCATTGATCATCGCGATAAACAAATGTGCCAGGTATTTCGTGGTTGATTATGCGTGAGAAAAGTGTCGATGCCACGCATTCAGCGTAGGGCATTCGGTGACTTGTACGCTCGTGTCATGCCATCGGATCGATTGTTGACCGTACCTAACTTGATCACCTTGGTTCGTTTATTTTGTCTGCCAGTTTTTCTTTGGTTGCTCTTCGGTGTTGAAGATAAAGCTGGTGCAGCATGGTTGCTCGGTGGGCTTGGTGCAACTGACTGGGTTGACGGTTGGGTCGCACGTAAATTTAATCAGCAGAGCAATTTCGGTGCCATATTCGACCCGAGTGTTGATCGCGGTCTTTTTATAGTTGCAGTGTTAGCAATTGTGATTGACAATTCAATGCCGATGTGGCTGGCCGTGGCGATCTTGTTTCGCGAGATCGCGGTCGCATTGGCAATGGCAATCGCAACTGCGTTTGGCATGCAACGTTTCGCGGTCAGCATTTGGGGTAAGCGGTATACGTTCTTGATGATGTTCGCCGTTCCGTTGATGTTGTTGGCGGCTGACGACGGTCGGGGAGCGCAATTGGTGCTGGTCGGCGCTTGGGTTTTTGCGGTGCCAGGTTTGATCATGTCGTACACGACGGCTTTTGGTTACATTCCCAAGATTCGACAAAACCTTCATTCGGGACGAGCGCTTCGTCGGGGCTAACTTTGGGTTATGAAGATTCCCGATGATCGTCGTTATTCACCTGATCATCAGTGGGTTGTATTGACAGGCAAGCAGGCGCGAATCGGTGTAACTGACTATGCGCAAGACGCTCTTGGTGATGTTGTGTTCGTTCAGTTGCCAATTGTTGGCGAGTCGTTGCCTGCAGGTGCGACATGCAGCGAAGTAGAAAGTACAAAGAGCGTTTCAGATGTTTATACGCCGATTGCTGGCACAATTAGCAATGTGAATGAAACTTTGGTTGAGAACCCGGGATTGATCAACTCCGATCCGTATGTAGCGGGTTGGATTTTTGAGATCTCAGTTGATGACGCTTCAAGTGCTGCCGATCTTTTAGATGCGTCGGCCTATCGACAGTTGATTGAGGGTTGAGGGTTGATGTCCTACGTTTTTTGTAACCAATGCGGTCACCGCAATCCACCGAGTTCTTCGTTTTGTTCTTCGTGCGGCGCAGTTTTAGACATGCCCGATGAACGCACCGTGGTAATCGCCCAAGTTGACGCGTTGCAAGACCTGCCGGGGCCAAGCGATAATGCTTCGATTCGGCTCGGCGATGTTCACGGTCATGGTGTTCTTGTAATTCGCTCTGGTGAAATGACTGGCAGTCGTTTTACTTTGAGCAAAGACGTAACACTTATCGGGAGACACCCTGAAAGCGATATTTTGCTCGACGACATAACAGTTTCTCGGCGTCACGCTGAAGTGATTAAGACGTCAAGCGCCTTAATCGTGCGCGACTTGGGCTCATTAAACGGAACATACGTCAACCAGACAAGGGTTGACGAGTTCACACTTAAGCACGGCGATGAATTGCAAGTTGGCAAATTCCGAATGGTTCTGTTTAGCAAGTCAGATATTTTGTCATGACAAAATCGACTATTACGCGCTCATGAACACTGCACGCAGCTTTTTATCGATCGGGGAGGTGCTCGCGCTCTTACTCGAAGAGTTTCCCGACGTAACGATCTCAAAAATTCGCTT
>JAEMTQ010000004.1:22514-40758 GCA_016462185.1 Ilumatobacteraceae bacterium | reverse complement strand
CCTTCAAGTGAGAAGCCGAGCAAACTGCCGTGCATGCCAGCTGATTCGTAGATCAAGTTCATGCCAGCGTTACCGACCAACGCGTGGTTGTAACCCTTTTCGGCGCCAGCTTGCGCATCAGGAATTTTCGAGTCGCTGATGCCCGAAGAAGTGCCGCCAGTGAGATCGTAGAAGTGCGCCATCTGTGCACTTGCTGCCGACAAAATTGCCTGCTCTGGACTGCCGCCAGACATTGCGCCCGAACGCAAGTCAGAAACGAAAGACCACGTTCCAAAAATTGCTGGATGACCCGGCTTGAGCGCATTGACGTAAGCCAAACCTGCGAGCACCTCGGCAACTTCTTGAACGAGAGCGCCAGCAAGTGCGGCTGGTGCAGTCGCGCCAGCTTGACCTGCTGATAACAACAAGACTGGCATGCCACCGTAAACAGCGGTTTCGAGGCAACGGCAAGCGTCGGTTGCGAACTTGAGTGGCGGAACAACAAAACAATTCGACTGACTAACAAACGGACGAGCGCGCCACTTGTCTTCGCCACCCGCGATGTCGTGCAACATTCGCAACGACGCATCTAGATGATCGGGGTGCACCCACGAAGTGCCGACGTGTTTTGTTGTGCCGCTGACACTCAGGTAACAAGTATTGATATCCATCTCAGCTGGATCTGGCAGATCGCGAGGCACAACAGTGCGCTGATAAAAGTGGATGTGCTCCATCTCGTCGACAAGTCGCGCGATGTCGTAGGCATCTTGCGAAAGCGATTCGCGATACTCGCCGGTTTTTGGATCAACGATGTAAACGGCGGCGCCTGCGGTGCCGAAATAAACTTTTTTACCCCAAGGTTCCATGTCGTATTTCGGATCCTGTCCGTAAAGGGTGAATTTTCGCGCAGCGATCGACAAAGTATGTTCGATCACGCTTCGTGGAAACAGCAATCGACCTTCAGGCGAAAGTTTGCAACCCAATGGAAGCAACGCATCAAGACAAGTTGGAATCGCATCAGCAAGACCGATGTTTTCGAGCACGTCAAGTGCAGCATTATGAATTTTTAAAACTTCTGCATCGGTAAGTGGCTTGTAGCGACCACTCTCCATGCCTGGATTAACTGGGCGAATATCAAGAGCGAGCGGTGCGGCACGAAGCGCGCGACGTGCACCTGGGCCACCACGACGGTTTGGTTGTTGCGAACTGGTCATGACGCCATCATATTACGTCTTGACCCGCAAACTCTTGGGATCGTAGAACGGGTCGAGCGATGCTGTGGCGCTGATGCGGTCGCCAGCAACTTCGATTTCATATTCGGCATCTGTGACGAATTTCTTATCGGCAAGACCAGTTTTATTGGTGACATACCCCATGCCGAGCGATGCATTCAGCGTGTGGCCGAACATGCCCGATGTGATGCTTCCGACCAGTTCGCCGTTACGCCAAATTGGTTCGTTGTGATAAAGCAAACGCTCAGGGTCGGCCAGCGAGAACTGCACCATGCGCTTAGTCAACCCAGATTCTTTTTGTTTTGCCAGTGCGTCGCGACCGATAAATCCGTCTTGTTTGTTGAGCGCCACAACGAAGCCAAGCCCAGCCTCAAGAGGTGTGTCGTCTGGCGAAACATCGTGACCCCAGTGGCGGTAACCCTTTTCGGTACGCAATGAGTTGAGCGCGTGATACCCGGCATGACGCAAACCAAAGTCTTTGCCTGCGCTGGTGATCGCATCGAAGACAGACATGGCGAATTCTGTCTCTATGTAGAGCTCCCACCCGAGTTCGCCGACATATGTAATGCGATTTGCACGAACTCGCGCATATGCCAGGTCGATGATTTTTGAAGTACCGAACGCAAACGATTCGTTTGAGAGGTCGTCTGGTGTGAGCGACGCAAGCAACGCTCTTGAGTTTGGCCCCATCACGCTCAGTACTGCTTGGCCCGACGAAACATCTATTGCCATTGCCCGAGCCGACGCCGGAATGTGATCGCGCAACCATGCAAAATCTCGCACTTGGGTGGCCGCGGCGGTGACTATTAAATACGAGTCGATGGCTTGACGCGTAACCGTCAAGTCGGCTTCGATGCCACCAGTTTCGTTAAGCCACTGGGTATAGACAATTTTGCCAACCGGCACGTCAACTTCATTGGCACAAATTTGATTGAGTACCGACATCGCATCTGGCCCTTGCAAGACGAACTTGCCGAATGACGACTGATCAAACAGGCCGACTGTGTTGCGCACAGCGTGATGTTCTTCGGCTGAATACTTAAACCAGTTTTGCTTGCCATATGTATAGACATACTCAGGTTTGACACCAGCAGGCGCAAACCAGTTCGTGCGCTCCCAACCGGCGACTTCGCCAAAACATGCACCACGTTCGGCGAGGCGATCGTGCAAAACAGATTTGCGCACACCGCGAGCGGTGTCGGGTTGTCTAAACGGCCAGTGCATCGCGTAAAGCAAGCCGAGCGTCTCGACAGTGCGATCGTGCAGATATTTTTTGTTGCGCTGATAAGGCATTGATCGGCGTACGTCGACATCCCAAAGATCCATTGGTGGTTTGCCGTCAAGAATCCAATCGGCGAGCACTTTGCCCGCACCACCAGAGGACTGAATGCCAATCGAATTGAAACCAGCGGCAACAAAAAGATTTTCGACGTCTGGTGATTCGCCGAGCAAATAGCGATCATCTGGCGTGAACGATTCAGGGCCGTTGAAAAATAGTCGAATGCCCGTCTTTGCGAGCAGCGGCATGCGATGTGTTGCTGCAGCGACTAACGGTTCAATATGTTCGAAATCTTCTGGCAAAGAAGTGAAAGAGAATTCTTCAGAGATGCCTTTCATTCCCCATGGTTTGGCGACAGGCTCGAACCAACCGACCAACAATTTGCCAGCGTCTTCTTTGAAGTATCCGCAACCATCTGGGTCACGAAGTACCGGCATGTTTGGCGAAATTTCTGGCACTGCTTCAGTGACGATATAAAAATGCTCGGCTGCGTGCAGCGGCACGATCGCGCCGGCGGCATCACCAAGTTCGCGTGCCCACATGCCTGCACAGTTGACAACAAACTCGGCACGAATCTCTGACTTTTCGTTGCTGCCGTCGCCAGATGTTGTCTTAACGCCAACGGCGCGACCATCTTCAACGATGATTGAATCGACTTTCATGTTTTCAAAAATCTTCACGCCGTGCGAGCGCGCACCTTTGGCAAGTGCTTGAGTTGTGTCAATCGGGTTCACCACACCGTCGTTCGGCAAGTGCACGCCACCAACAAGATCATCAACGCGAGCCAGCGGCACAAGTTCGGCGATCTCGCTTGGTGTGATGATGTTGACATCGAGGCCAAACACGCGAGCCATTGATGCGCCGCGCTTTAGTTCTTCGAATCGTTCGTGGTTTGGCGCCACTGCAACAGAGCCGCGTTGCTGAAACCCTGTTGCTTGGCCCGTCACATCTTCAAGAGTCTTGAAAAGGTTCGTTGTGTATTGCGCGAGGCGAGTCAAGTTATGAGTTGCGCGCAACTGACCAACTAGCCCGGCGGCGTGCCAAGTAGTGCCGCAAGTTAGTTGTTTGCGTTCAAGGAGTACGACGTCATTACAGCCACGTAAAGCCAAGTGGTAGGCAACGCTGCAACCGACAATGCCACCACCGACGATTACGACGCGTGCATTCTTGGGTAGATCGGCCATTTGTTTCCTCGTGAACCTTTTGATTTGTGGGGGTGCTCGCTAATTCTTTAGCATCGGCAACGCTACAGTTTGGAACTGAACTTTTAGAAACGCGAGCCCAAGAAAGCGGTTAATTCTCAATGAGCGAAAGAGCAAAAGTTGTAATCATCGGTGGCGGCATTGCTGGGTGTAGTGCGCTTTACCACCTCGCCAAAATGGGCTGTACCGACGTGCTTTTGCTTGAGCGCGATGAATTGACCTCTGGCTCGACTTGGCACGCTGCGGGCAACGTGCCGACCTATTCAACAAGTTGGAGCGTGATGCAAGTGCAAAAGTATTCTGCGGCGCTGTATCGCGAACTTGCCAAAGACAAAGATTTTCCGATCAGCTACCACGTAACGGGTTCTGTTCGACTTGCACACAGTGAAGAGCGCATGGCCGAGTTTCGCCATGTAAAGAGCATGGCTCGTGCCAACAACATGGAGTACGACATGTTGACACCAGCCGAACTTGTCGATCGCTATCCATTAATAAAGACTCATGATTTGCTCGGTGCACTTTGGGATCCGCTAGACGGCGACATTGACCCATCGCAAGTCACCCAGGCAATGGCACGCGCGGCCCGTGCGCTTGGCGCGCGAGTGCGCCGCAATGAGCGAGTCACCGCTTTGCGTCAACACAAAAATTACGAATGGACGGTTACATCACTTGCGGGCGGAGTCGAAACCGAAATTGACTGTGAGATTGTCATCAATGCCGCTGGCTATCGTGCTGGCGAAGTAATGGAGTTAATCGGTCGGCATTTGCCGATCATGACGATGGCTCATCAATATTTGATTACCGAAGAAATCGACGAACTTGCAGCGCGTAGCGAACCTTTGCCGCTTCTTCGCGACCCCGACACCTCTTATTATCTGCGTCAAGAGCGCAGTGGTTTTATTCTCGGACCATACGAGTGGCAAGCAACGCCAATGTGGCTTGACGGTATTCCAGATCAGTTTGCCAACATGCTGTGGCCAGAAGAACTCGAACGCCTTGAAAAACAAATTCTTGATGCGGGCGAGCGCGTGCCGGTTCTCGGCGATGCTGGCATTGCAAAAGTTGTCAACGGACCGATTCCGTATGCACCCGACGGCAACCCATATATGGGACCTGAACGCGGCTTGCGCAATTTCTTCCATTGCAACACATTTAGTTTCGGCATCGCACAAGGTGGCGGTGCGGGCAAGGCAATTGCAGAGTGGATTCTCAACGGTCGCCCAGAGTTTGATCTGTGGTCAATTGATCGTCGTCGTTACAAAGAATATGCGACGACTAAATACACCGTCGACAAAGCAGTTGAGGTTTATCAAAACGAATATGCAATGGGGTTTCCATTCGAAGAGCGTCCAGCAGGTCGGCCTGCATACGTGTCGCCACTGTATGAATTGTTAAAGAAGAAAGGTGCCGCCTATGGCGCGCGCGGCGGTTGGGAGCGACCAACTTATTTTGATCCGAAAAACGAGATCACTGATCATTCGCTTTCGTTCTTTAGGCGAAATGGTTGGCGCAAAGTCGTGGCCAAAGAAGTTCACGCAGCACGTAACGGTGTTGCTTTGCTCGACCTGCCAGGCTTCACAAAAATTGAAGTTAAGGGCTCAGGTGCGGCTGCGTATCTTGACAACTTGCTGTGCACGAAGTTGCCAAAAGTTGGGCGAATCAGTTTGGTTTATGCGTTGTTGCCAGACGGCAAGGTCTTGAGCGAATTCACGGTAGTGCGAATCGCCGAAGACAACTTCTATTTGGTTGGTGCAGCTAGTTCAGAATGGCACGACTTAGATGTTCTAGAAATGGCGTTGCCTATAGATGGTTCGGTGACGCTCAAAAATGTGACAGCAAATTACGGTTCGCTAATTTTGGTTGGACCACGTTCGCGAGACGTGCTCGCGCAAGTCACCACGTCCGCTCTTGACAATGCTGCTTTCCCATGGTTGTCGGTGCGAATGATCGACACGGCTGTTGGACCAGTTCGTGCGTTGCGCGTTAACTATGTCGGTGAACTCGGTTGGGAGCTTCACGCTTCAAATGAACAAATGGAAGCTCTCTACAACGCAATCTGGAAGGCGGGCGAGCAATATCAAATCGCCGACATGGGTATCTACGCAGTAGATAGTTTGCGTCTAGACAAGTGTTATCGCGGCTGGAAGGGTGATCTTGAAATTGGTTTCTCGCCGTTTGATGCTTCGCTAGATCGTTTCGTTGATTTAAACAAGCCGTCATTTGTTGGTCGCGACGCATTGATTGCAGAAAAAGCTCGTGGCTCAAAATATCGTTTTGTGCCGATGACGCTCGACGAAGATGGCGATGCTGATGCTCCCTTTTGTGCGTCGGTTTTCAGTGGCGACAAGCGAGTCGGCATTGTGACTTCGGGCGGCTGGAGCTTCACGCTGAACAAGAGCGTGGCGTTGGCCTATGTGCGACCAGAATTTGAGGCTGCGGGCACAAATCTTGAAATCGAGATTTTCGGGACTCGCAAAAAAGCCACGGTTGGGCAAGAGCCGTTGTTCGACCCAAGAAATGAAAGACTTCGAGCTTAATTTATTGGGCGGTTTGGCCGTCTGTGGCGTATCCTTTGGGGTCTAATTGAGAAGGGTTGCTGAGTGAAACTTAAATGGAAAAAAGGTGACACAGTCATCTATCCACAACATGGTGCGTGCATTGTTTTAAATATCAAACGCATGAAAGCTTTCGGCAAAACATCTGATTATTTGATTCTTCGAACGGTTATTAACGAGATGACGCTTTCGATACCGGTCGAACAGATTTCGGCAGTTGGTGTGCGACCGCCAGTGTCTTCAAGTGAATTGCAAGATTTAGTTTCGGTTCTGGCAAAAGCCGATCCGCGTGTGCCGGCAAACTGGTCGCGTCGTTTCAAAAACCACCAAGAGAAACTCAAGAGTGGCGACGTCTACCAAGTAGCAGAGGTTGTGCGTAACTTGGCTGCTCGTGATCGTGACTCTGCGTTGTCGGCGGCAGAAAAAACCATGTACGACCGTGCACGAGTCAATTTGATTTCCGAAATTCAGCCTGCTCTCAAGTGCACTTCAGAAGAGGCTGAGGCTTATCTCGACAAAGCGTTAGAAAAAGGTGTGCTGAAGCCAGCAAAAGCCGCGACTAAACCTGCCGCAAAAACTGCAGCAGCCAAGTCAGCGGCAAAACCTGCAGCCGCCAAGTCGGCAGCAGCCAAAAAGAAATAATTTTTTTCAAGTCTGAACTCAAATGAAAGTCGGATTTTGCGGACTCGGAGTAATGGGTGTCGAGATGGCGCGACATTTGGCTTCAAAGGGTCACTCAGTAACGGTCTATAACCGCAACACTGAAAAAGCAAAGAATTGGGTTGCCGCAAATGGTGGTTCGTTTGGTGCAACACCGCGTGCAGTTGCTGAGCAAAGTGAAATCGTCATGGTTTGTGTTGGCAACGACAACGATGTACGAAGTGTCGTGCTCGGCCCAGATGGTTTGCTTGCAGGTTTGAAACCCGGTTCGATTCTTGTTGATCACACAACTGCTTCAGCAACACTTGCGCGCGAGTTGTCGGCAGAGTGCGCAAAAAAGTCGATTGGTTTTATTGATGCGCCAGTTTCGGGTGGTCAAGCGGGCGCACAAAACGGCGCACTGACAGTTATGTGTGGTTGCGATGATCAAAGTATTTTCGACCGGGCTCGACCTGTATTTGATGCATACGCGAAGGCGTGTCAACGCATGGGCGATGCCGGCGCGGGGCAATTGACAAAGATGGTTAATCAAATTTGTATCGCTGGTGCGGTTTCGGGTTTGGCTGAAGCATTGAACTTTGCTGTGCGCGCCGGGCTGAACGCCGATCAAGTTGTAGAAGTTATTTCTAAAGGTGCCGCGCAGTCATGGCAGATGGAAAATCGCTCGAAGACAATGGTGCGCGATCAATTCGAATTTGGTTTTGCAGTCGAGTGGATGCGCAAAGATCTCGGCATTTGTTTTGATGAAGCGGTAAACAACGGTGCTGACCTGACAATGACGAAATTGATTGATGCTTTATACGCCCGAGTCATCGCTATGGGCGGCGCTCGCTGGGACACCAGCAGCCTGATGAAACTTCTAACCCACCCAGAAAAATAAGCGCAAGTTTGCGCACCAGCTCACCAGCTTTATTTATGAGTTGAAGTGTGCGAACTTTTATTTGCCGGAGGCGGCTTGAGCGAAAGTGTCGAGCAGTTTGTCGAGTTGTGAGTCGGTAATGACTAGTGGCGGGCAAAAAGTGTTCGTGTCGGCGTTGATCGCCCGAGTGATTGCGCCTAGCTCGAGCATTCGGTCACGAATTTTGATGTTGCTTTGTGTTGCATGTAAACCGGCAGCCCAAACTGCGCCATCACCGCGCGCATGATCGATTATTCCGTCGCGAGCCAGGGCTTTGAGCGCGTCGCCAATGCGTTGACCAATATGTTTGGCGCGATCTTGTAAGCCTTCGCGTTCGATGATCTCGAGATTCACGAGTGCCGCGGCACACGCAGATGCATGACCTGAATATGTGTAGCCGTGGCGCAAGAAAAAATCTGGATCTGCTTCAAGTGGTTTGCGAACTGCACTGCCAACGAATACGCCACCGAGTGGTTGATAGCCAGAAGTAACAGCCTTGGCAAAACACAACAAATCGGGATTGACCCCATAGAAATTTGAACCGAACCAAGTGCCGAGTCGAGCAAAACCGGTGATGACTTCATCAAAAATTAAAAACGCACCGTGCTGGTCGCAGAGTTTGCGTAAGCCCTGCAAATATCCAGGCGTCGGCGGGTAAACGCCGCCTGCACCTTGTAATGGCTCGGCAAGAACTGCGGCAACCGTGTCGCTACGTTGTGTCATCAACACTGACATTGCCTCTAAGTCATCGCTGGCAATTTGCTCAACATCTGGAACGAGTGGACCGTAACCAACCTTGTTGAGGGGCAGACCTTGGGCGCTCGTGCCGCCGTAATTTGTGCCGTGATACCCGCGCATGCGCGAAATAATTAGCGTGCGCTCTGGGTGGCCTGCTTGCACGTGAGCCAAGCGCGCTAACTTCATCGCCGAGTCCACGGCTTCTGATCCGCTGCCACAAAAAAAGACGCGAGCATCTGGCATCGGACAAATTGAAACTAATTTCTCCGCCAGTTTTTCAACAGGCTCGCTAGTAAACGGATCAAAAGTTGAGTATGCCTCAAGAGTCGAGATCTGCGCCGCTACAGCATCCGCAATTTCTTTTCGACCGTGTCCGACTGCGCAATACCAAAGGCTGGCCATGCCGTCGACAAGTTCGTTGCCCTTGTCATCCCAAACGAGAGCACCTTGACCACGCACAAGTTTTATGAAGTTGTCTTTTGTGGGTTTGGCAAATGGGTGCAAAAACGCGTTAAGACCTTGATTCATGATTAATCACGCTAGTTCGTGGTATCGCTCTAGGCTTATGGGCTGATGAAAGGCCTGATTCTCTCTGGCGGCGCTGGCACGAGGTTAAGGCCGATTACCCATACGAGCGCCAAGCAACTTGTGCCGATAGCCAACAAGCCAATTTTGTTTTACGGAATAGAAGCCATGGCACGTGCAGGCATTCGCGACATCGGCATCATCGTCGGCTCTACTCGTGAAGAAATTAAGTCAGCAGTAGGCGATGGCACTCAATTTGGAGTCAAAGTTACATACATTCCGCAAGATGAGCCGTTGGGTTTGGCGCATTGTGTGTTGATCGCCGACAAGTTTCTTGGTGATGATGATTTCATTATGTATCTCGGTGACAACATGCTCGAGCAGGGTCTCGAAGAATTTGTGACCGAATTCGAAAGTGCGCGGGCGAGCAGCGCCAAAGATAAACCTTCAGCACAGATTTTGCTTTGTCACGTTGAAGACCCACGACAATTTGGTGTAGCCGAAGTTGATAAAAACGGCCACGTGGTTCGTCTGGTTGAAAAACCAAAAGACCCGCCGTCAGATCTTGCGCTGGTTGGTGTCTATTTGTTTGATAAGACGATCAACAAAGCTGTGCGCTCAATCAAGCCTTCGGCTCGCGGCGAACTAGAGATCACTGATGCGATTCAGTGGCTCGTCGACAACAAACTTCCGGTGCGACATAAAGTTTTGCAAGGCTGGTGGATTGACACCGGTAAGAAAGACCCACTTCTCGAGTGCAATCGTCTTGTGCTTGACGCAATGTCGCATCGCATCGATGGCACTGTTGATGCAGCATCACAAATTCAAGGCCGAGTGACAATTGAAAAAGGTGCAAAGATTTCGAACTCGCGTATTCGTGGCCCAGTTGTGATTGGCGCCGATGCAGTTATTGAAGATAGCTACATCGGGCCGTATACGTCACTCGGCAAAAACTGTCGCGTGGTCAAGTCAGAAATGGAGCACTCAGTAGTTTTGGATGGCAGTTCAATTATTGGTGTTTCAAAACTGACAGACTCATTGATCGGTCGAGACGTAGAAGTCGCCCGAAGCATTCAGCAGCCAAGAGCATTGCGATTGATGCTTGGCGACGACTCGAAAGTCGAGCTCGAGTAATGGCCAAGATCACCGAGTCGAACTTGATTAAGGGCGTGCAGATCGTTGAACCGCAGATGCACGGAGACTCACGGGGCATTTTCATTGAGACATACCGACGCGAATGGTTTCCACTTGGTCGCGAAATGTTGCAGGGCAATCGCGGTGACCGTCAAGCAGGTTGCGTAGTCGGTTTGCATTATCACTTGCACCAGGCTGACTATTGGTACGTACCAATTGGTACATGTCGAGTTGTGTTGCATGACCTACGTGTTGGTTCACCAACTGATGGAGCGACACAAGTAATAGACATTGGTGCGCGCGCAGACGGCACCCACGACCACCGAGGCATCTTTATACCACCGGGTGTTGCTCACGGTTTTGCCTCGCTAACCGACATGACGATCACATACCTTGTAGATAGTTATTACAACCCCAAAGATGAATTAGGGCTTGCATATAACGACAAGGCAGTTAAAGCCGATTGGGGAATCGCCAAACCAATTTTGTCCGACCGCGATGCCGCGAACCCAACACGTGACGCGATCGATTCGCAAGTGCGCCCATTTTGGCCGATGCGGACTTAAATCAAAATGAAGATTTTTGTAACTGGCGGCGCCGGTTTTATTGGTTCGAATTACGTGCGGTGGGTGTTCGCAAACACTGATCATGAAGTAACGGTTTACGACTCGCTGACATATGCCGGCAATCTTTCGACTTTGAAAGATGTTGACGACAGCCCGAGATTCAAGTTCGTCAAAGGCAATATTTGCCAACCCGGCGATGTCGAAGGAGCGATGGCTGGCCACGATGCGGTCGTGCACTTCGCCGCCGAAAGCCACGTTGATCGATCGATCGCTGGCAGCGAAGACTTTATTTTGACCAATTGTTTTGGCACAAATGTGGTGATCGATGCGGCACGACGTTTGAACATCGCGCGAGTGCTGCACATCGGCACCGACGAGGTTTACGGTTCGGTTGAAACTGGTTCATCGCGCGAGAGCGATCCGCTTGAACCACGAAGTCCGTATTCGGCATCAAAAGCCGGCTCAGATCTGATCGCCCTCTCGTATTTCTCAACGCACGGCACGCCAGTAGTCGTTACTCGATGCACCAACAATTTTGGCCCGTTTCAATATCCAGAAAAAGCCATTCCGCTTTTCACGACAAACCTGCTCGACAACAAAAAGATACCTCTATATGGAGATGGATTAAACGAGCGCGACTGGATATATGTTGACGACCATTGTTCGGGTGTTCATTTGGCTCTTGAGCACGGCATCGCTGGTGAGATCTACAACATCGGCGCGGGTAACGAGACAGCCAATCGAGTGCTTGTCGACAAATTGCTATCGCTTCTCAAAAAAGACGAGTCGAGCGTGCAGTATGTGGCTGATCGTCTGGGCCATGACCGTCGCTATTCGGTCGACATTTCAAAAATCTCAAAACTGGGTTGGAAGCGCACTCGATCTTTAGATGAAGCGCTAGAAGCAACCGTGAATTGGTATCGCGATAACCGCTGGTGGTGGGAGCCGCTGAAAGCAAAAAAATAGTGAAGATTCTCGTTACTGGTGCTGCTGGCCAATTGGGCACTGATTTGGTTTTGGCGGTGCAAAAGTCTGGCCACGAAGTTGTCGCAACAAGTCACGCCGACCTAGACATCACCAACAAATCTCAAGTCGATCTAGTCATTGGTCAAGCAAACGCCCAAGCGATAATTCATGCCGCCGCGTGGACCGCAGTTGATGCCTGCGAGTCAGATCCGCAAAAAGCAATGCGTGTAAATCGCGATGGAACGGCAAATGTAGTGGCTGCTGCTCGTAAGTCTGGAGCGCGAGTCATATATATATCGACTGATTATGTCTTTGACGGCACAAAGCCAACCCCGTATCTCGAGAGCGATTTGCCGAATCCAAAGTCGGTATATGGTGCAAGCAAGTTGGCGGGCGAGCGAGAACTAGATCTAACTCAAGATGCGGTCGTGCGAGTCTCGTGGGTTTGTGGTGCACATGGCGCGAACATGGTCAAAACTATTTTGCGTCTTGCATCAACCAGCCCGACGCTTACATTCGTTGATGACCAAATCGGTTCGCCGACATTTACGAGCGATGTCGCACCCGTGATTGTTGACTTCGCCGTAAATCAGCGAATCGGAATTTGGCACGTCACAAATCAGGGCTTCACCAGTTGGTTCGGTTTCGCACAAGATGTATTAATCGCTGCAGGTTTAGACCCAAGTCGAGTGTTGTCGACGTCGACTGCCGATCTGCGTCCGCAACGCCCGGCCGAACGCCCCGCAAACTCGGTGTTGGAGAATTCGAAAATGCGTGAGGGTAACCTGACGCTGCTTGACGACTATCACACGCCATTGCAACGACTTGTTGATCAGTTGTTGAGTTAGGGTTTAGTCATGGATGAACGCGGACTATTGCGAGAAATCGAGCCAGTCGCTGGCGAGTTATTGAATCGACATCTCGGTGTAGCCAAAGAGTGGTTTCCACATGAGTTGGTTCCGTACAGTCGCGGAAAAGATTTTGAACCGGGCAAGCCATGGTCAGAGAACGACTCAGACTTTGGTGTCGGTAATGACGTGATGTCTGATGCGGTGCGCGGTTCGTTATTCGTAAATTTGTTGACCGAAGATAATTTGCCTTACTACTTTCGCGACATTGATCAATTGTTTGGCAACGATGGCGCCTATGGCGAGTGGGGTCGCAATTGGACTGCCGAAGAGGGTCGACATTCGATTGTTATTCGAGATTATTTGACGGTGACCCGCGCGATTGACCCTGTTGATCTTGAACGAGCGCGAATGCAGCAAGTTCGTGGCGGTCAGGTGCCAGCACCGCTCGATCTTTATGAAGCACTGGCGTATCTGAGCATGCAAGAACTTGCAACACGAATCGCGCATCGCAACACAGGCAAATTGATGACTGACAAAGTTGGCGAAGCGATTATGTCGCGTGTAGGTAACGACGAGAATCTGCACTATTTGTTTTATCGAGATTTGACTACGGCGGCGATTGCAGTTGATCCATCAAATATGGTGATCGGCATTGAACGTGCCGTTCGAACGTTTGCAATGCCAGGCACAGGCATCCCTGATTTTGAGCGACTGTCGCGAGAAATCGCCCGACTCGGGGTTTATGATTTGTTAATTCACCACGACCAGATTTTGGTGCCAGTAGTTTTGCGCCATTGGAAACTCGCCGAATTGACTGGCTTAAATGCCGAAGCTGAGCAGGCTCGCGATGCTCTTGTTAAGCGCATTGAGCGAATCGGCAAGGTCGGGGCCAAATTGGCCGCAGACCGAGTCAGCGCCTAGGTCAGTTTTAAGGCTTCAAGAGCCAATAAAACGGGCTTTTAGTGAATATGTGAATAATCCCGAGGCTTTTCAAAATTTGGACATAGGTGTGTCGTTTGCCATATGATTGAGGTCGCGACTTGGTGGGTCGCAATTTAATTTGCAATTTCACCAGTCACAATTATTCAAAACACAAGGGGAACCAATGACAACAATTGAGCAAACAACAAATGAAGTCTCGACAACAGGTTTGTCGCGTCGTCATTTCATTCAGGCAGCAGCAGCAACCGGAGTAGCAATTCCGTTCGCTCAAATGCTCGGCGGATCATCCGTCGGTGCAGCAGGAAAAGTATTCAGGTACGCAGCTCAGGCTCAAGAAGGCCCAGCAGCACCTTGGATGTCAAAAGGTGGATCACTCGGAATTCTCAATGCCGTTGGTTCTTGGCTTTGTGATGTTGCGCCATCAGGCGAGCTCAAGCCGAGCATTGCTACGAACTGGAAGGGTTCGAACGCTGGTCAAACTTGGACATTCACAATTCGCACTGACGTTAAGTTCCACGATGGTTCAGCACTTACTGCAGCTGATGTTGTTTACACAATCAAGTCTCACCTTGACCCAGTAAACAAGTCTCAGTCGGCTGCTCGTCTTGCCGACGTTGCTGACTGTGTCAAAGTAAACGCCACAACAGTTCGCTTCGACTTGAAGAAGGCAAATGCGAACTTCCCGTTTGCAGTTTCAAGTTCAAACTACGGTTTGCTCATGTTGCAGAGCGGCACAAAGGGTGATGAGTCGTGGGTTAAGACGATGAACGGCACCGGAAAGTGGATCATGGTTTCGCACAAGGTCAACGAAAAGACCGTGTTCAAGCGCAACCCGGACTACTTTGACAAGGCTCAAATCCCGTCGTTCGAGACGATGGAGCAGATCCAATACGTTTCACAGAGTGCCGCAATTCCAGCGTTGAAGACCGGCAAGCTTGACTCGATTCACTTGCTTTACGGCAACGAGGCAGACACATTGCCAAAGGCAAAGTTCTACAAGACTTTGGTTCCAACATGTGGTGGTTTGCACATGCACATGCGCGCCGACATCGGTCAATTGACTGACAAGCGTGTTCGTGAAGCAATTGCATTGACACTTGATCGAACTGCCTACATCAAGGGCGTTCTTGGTGGTTATGCATTGATTGCCAATGACTCAGTAATGGACTCGTTCCCAACTGCAGACAAGACAGTGCCACAGCGCAACAAAGATATCGCTCGTGCGAAATCTCTGCTCGCAGAAGCAGGTGTGCCGAACGGTTTCAAAGTAACTCTTCAGAGTTGGAAGCGCGACGACATCGACAAGTTCACACAATTTGTCAAGTCATCGTGCAAAGAAATCGGCATTGATGTAACTGTTGATCTCGACGGTTCAGACGGTGGTGGCGCAAGATGGTACGCCTACTCGGTCTACCCATCAGTCAAGGGTTCAAAAGTTAAGAATAAGGGCGAGTGGCTTGCAAGCGAATTCGGTATCGCCGAATGGGCTGGCCGTCCAACACCTGACGAGTATCTCACTCGCGAGTGGAAGTCGACCGGAGACTGGAACCCGCACTACCTTGATGCACCAGACCTTGATGCAGCAGTTGACCTTTGGACATCTGCGCTTACAACAGCCAAGAAGAAGGCTGCAAGTTCGGCAATTCAAAAGGCAGCACTCAAATACACACCGATCATCGTTGTTTACAACGAAACTCGCGTGTCTGTAACTTCAAACAAAGTTAAGGGTGTTGAGTTCAACCAGCAAGGTGCGAACTGGACCTCAGGAAAGAACGCTTAATAGCGATTCGAATACTAATTAGTAATTAAAAAAGAGACCGGCCTAGAAAACTAGGTCGGTCTCTTTTTATTTGTCCTGCAAGTCAAGAGGTGTTGTTCTGTCGTTGCTAAACTTGAAATTTCTATGCTGAGATTCATTGTCAAGCGAGTTGGGCTGTCGCTTTTGACTCTCGTCATCGTCTCGGTAATCATCTTTTTGATGACCTCTATTTTGCCTGGCGATATCGCCAAGCAAACTCTTGGCAGAGACGCAACTGTTGAAGCTTTTGAAATCTGGAACAAAGAAAAAGGCTTCGATAAACCACTCGTTGTGCAATATGGCCGATGGATGGGCGGGGTAGTGACTGGTGACCTCGGAACTTCGTTGCAGTATGAACAACCCGTTGGCGAAATTTTGGGGCCCGCAGCCGGTAAGTCTGCGCAGTTGGCAATTGTTGCATTGATTTTGATTGCGCCCATAAGCATTTTGGGTGGCATCGCTGCGGCAATGAACAGAGGCAAGAAAGTTGACCGGGTATTGACAGTTGGTGGACTCTCGGCTGCGGTGATTCCTGAGTTTGTTTGGGCGGTTGTGCTGATTCTTGTGTTCGGAGTAGCGATTCGCGCGTTTCCAGTTTCTGCATTCCCGGACGAAGAAAACCCGAATTTAATTAGCAGTATTTATCACTTGATTCTTCCGTCTATTGCGCTTCTTTTTGTTTTGTTTGGCTATATCTCACGAATCACTCGAGCAGGCGTAATTGAAGCCCTTGATTCTGACTACATGCGCACGGCAGTGCTAAAGGGTCTCTCACGAAAAACTGCTGTGTTTCGCCATGTGTTGCGTAATGCGTTGTTACCAACGATCGCAGTTATTGCAACTCAAGTTCCGTATCTTGCCGGTGGGCTCATCGCAATCGAAAGAGTTTTTAACTATCCAGGTTTTGGCAATATTTTGCTCGACGCTGTTATCGCTCGAGACTTTCCACTGCTTCAGAGCGCAGTGTTTCTAACCGGTGTCGTGATTATTGTGTTCCAGTTGTTTGCCGACATTTTGTTTGCAGTTCTAAACCCACGCATTAGACAAAGAGTGACAGAATGACCGACGAAACAGCAGAACAAGCAAAACAGACCGAGCTCAGTGAGCGCCTCGCAGTTCTCAAAAAGAATAAGGCGTTCATTGTCGGGGCATCAATCTTGGCGTTTTGGATAATCAGTGCGGTCTTTGGCAAATTGATTGCACGATACGACCAAGACTTTATGGACTATGAGTCGATTAACTCTGCGCCTTCTTTGAAGTATTGGTTCGGCACTGACAGCAACGGCCGCGACGTATTTTCAAGAGTCATAATTGGCTCGAGGGTGATAATCGTCATTTCGTTTCTGGCAACATTGCTCGGAGCCTTTCTTGGTGCATCACTTGGTTTGACTGCCGGCTATCTCAAAGGCAAATTTGACATGGTCTTGATGCGCATACTTGAAGCGATCTCGGCTATCCCAGTAATCATCATCGCTTTGCTGGCCGTGGCTGCGATTGGCCGTTCGTCTTCAATCATCACGATTTTGATTATTGGCTTCATCTTTACGCCAAACGTGGCACGAACCGTGCGTGCGGCAGTGCTGGGCGAGTCTGAACTTGAATATGTAGCCGCGGCTAAATTGCGTACCGAAAAAACTGGCCATATTTTGTTTAGAGAAGTACTGCCAAACGTATTGCCGACTCTGATTGTTGAGTTCACGGTTCGTTTGGGTTATGCAATTTTTGCAGTCGCGACTCTTTCTTTTTTGGGCGCAGGCCTTGAAGCTGGCTCGCCTGACTGGGGCACGCAGGTTGCTGATACTTGGTCGTTGATTTTTACCAATGTGTGGTGGCCGACTTTGTTTCCGTCTTTGGCGATTGCGTCAGTCGCGGTAAGCATCAACTTAATCTCAGATGCACTGCTCGAGGTGTTTGAATTATGAGCACTGCCAATACTCCGACACTTGAACTCCGCAATCTCGAAGTTTCGTACACGGTTCGCGGCATTGATCGCCAAGTATTACGAGACGTTTCACTTTCCATCGCACCTGGTGAGGCTTACGGCCTTGTAGGCGAATCGGGTTGTGGCAAGTCAACTGCAGCCTTTGCAGCGATGCGATATTTACCGCGCAACGGCAAAATCACCGCTGGCTCAATATTGTTTGAGGGCAAGAACATTGTCGATATTGGTGAAGGCGATGTCGCCAAACTGCGTCGCTCGGCAATCTCGATGGTTTATCAGAATCCAGCCACAGCGCTTAACCCAACTATCAGAATCGGCAAGCAAATCGCTGAGGTGTTCGAACTGAATGGCGCGTCAAAAACCGACGCGTTAGAGATGGCACAGGCGGCGCTGACAAGAGTTCAGATATCAGACCCCGCGCAAGTTATGCGACGATACGCACATCAATTGTCGGGTGGTATGGCGCAACGAGTTGTTATTGCGATGGCGCTGGCATCGAATCCAAGATTGTTAGTGATGGATGAACCAACGACTGGTCTTGATGCCACAGTTGAAGCTGAAGTTTTAGATCTCGTGCGCGAGTTGCGTCGTGATACTGGAACTGCGGTTTTGTTTATCAGCCACAACTTGGGCGTGATTCGCAATATGTGTGATCGCGTTGGTGTTCTTTATGCTGGCGCACTCGTCGAACAAGGCGCAACTGCAGATTTGTTTAACAATCCAAGTCATCCTTATACGGTTGGGTTGTTGCGTTGCATTCCGCGCGGTGGTTTGCACAAGAGCGTCGACCGCCTAGACACGATTCCTGGTACGCCACCTGCACTTGGCACTCACTTTGATGGTTGCGTTTTTGCTGACCGTTGTGCATTGGCTGAAGACAAATGTCGTTCGACGCAACCACAGATGGTAAATATTTCGGGTTCGCATATTGCGAGATGCTTCCATAGTGACAAAGCCAGTGGTTTACCGCGCTCGGT
>JAEMTQ010000004.1:0-22414 GCA_016462185.1 Ilumatobacteraceae bacterium | reverse complement strand
CGCATATTGCGAGATGCTTCCATAGTGACAAAGCCAGTGGTTTACCGCGCTCGGTTGAGCAGATTGAGATAAGAGCAACATCAACATCAACATCAACGTCACGCACGGCCAATGTCGGTGATGGCCTGCTGAACGTCAGCCACCTGTCAAAAGTGTTTACGCAGGACGGTCATCAAGTTCGAGTGATCAACGACGTCTCGTTGACTCTGGGTGTTGGCGAGACTCTCGGGCTGGTAGGCGAGTCAGGCTCAGGAAAGACGACGATTGCCAAACTTGTGTTGGGTCTAGTCGCACCCGAAGAAGGCGGTGTGGTCACGCTTGACGGCAAAGGCTTGGCAAAGACTTTGAATCGTCGTGATGTACAAGATGTTGGTGCAATGCAGATTGTGTTTCAGAACCCTGACCAGGCTTTGAACCGTCGTCACAGTGTGACGCGAATTGTAAGTCGAGCAGTTGAGCGCCTGCGTGGGTTTAGCGTGCGCTCGTCAATTGACCGAGCACACGAGTTGCTGTTGGGCATGCGTGTTGAGGCAAGTTTGCATGGTGCGCGACCAGTTCAGCTTTCTGGCGGTCTCAAGCAGCGTGTGGCGATTGCTCGCGCGTTTGCCGGCGCTCCACAGATTGTTCTTTGCGATGAACCAACGTCGGCACTTGACGTTTCGGTGCAGGCAGCGATTTTGAATTTGTTGGTTGATCTTCAAAAGCAAGACAAGACAAGTTTCATATTTATTTCTCACGACCTTGGTGTGGTTCGATATATTTCAGATCGCATTGCCGTGCTTTATCTAGGTCGCGTGGTTGAATTTGGCACATCGCAGCGTGTGTTCGGTGGGCCTTTCCACCCTTATACCGAAGCGCTCTTGTCGTCGGTGCCCAATATCGACGGCACGACACGCAAGCGCATTCCGTTGACTGGTGTTGTGCCAAGTCCTTCGAATCCACCAAGCGGTTGTGTGCTCAATCCACGTTGCCCGCGCAAAGTTGGCTCGGGCTACGAGAGTTTGTGCGAGTCTGAAGAACCAAACCTCAACGAAGTTGAGCCTGGGCACTTCATGCGTTGCCACATACCAATGGCAAAACTTAAGCAACTACAGAATTAGTTCTAACTAATACTTAGGCACGCATGCGCGACCCAGATGGGTCAAGCACTGGTTCAAGTTGCAAAGTTGCCGGCCGCATGTTGCCGATGATTTCAATTTCGAAACCAGTCGTTTTATCGTTGGCTAGTTCTGCCGGGATGTAACCCATCGCAAGCGACACACCCGAGTAGTGGGCGTAGCCACCGCTGGTTATCCAACCGACTACTTCGCCGTTGTGGAACACGGGTTCGTCACCAATAACGTCGGCGGGTCGATCTTTGTCGACATCAACTTTGAACATCACGAGTTTGCGTGCGGGACCTGTCTTCATTTCGGCTTCAACTGCGGCTCGGCCAATAAAGTCGTGGTCGAACTTCATCGCCCGATCCATACCTGCTTCTAGAGGCGTATAAATCGGTCGATACTCTCTGAACCAAGTGCCAAAATTCTTTTCGAGACGCATTGTGATCAATGCTCTGAAACCAAATAGTCGCATGTCAAACTCTTTGCCTGCATCCCAAATGAGATCAAACAGGTAGCGCTGATATTCGGGGGCGATCCAGATTTCGTAGCCCAAGTCGCCCGTATACGTCATGCGCGACAACCACACTGGAGCATTGCCGATGTTGACACGCCTAAAGCTCATAAACGGAAAGTCTTTTGTCGCCAGCGAAGTGCCCGTGAGCTTTTGCAATACATCACGCGAACGCGGACCAGCAACCGTCAGACCGACCATCGACAGAGCCAGAGTTTCGAAGCGAATCTGCGAATTAGCCGGCATGTGAGCCAAGAACCAGCGCGGATGGTGAATCTCGGCGGCTTGTGATCCGAACAAGAAGAACTCTTCGTCGCCGATGCGCGAAATTGAAAATTCGCCGACAATCTTGCCTTCTGGGTTGAGCATCGCGGTTAGAACTGTGCGACCAATTTTTGGCAGAGCATTGGTGAACAAGTTTTGTAACCATGCCGACGAGCCAGGTCCGCTGACTTTGTATTTCGCAAAGTTCGAGGCTTCAGAAAAACCTACGCGCTCGCGAACAGCACGCGACTCTTCGCCGACGTTATTGAATGCGTTTGAGCGATAAAAAGTTACATCTTCGACTGGTTCTTTGCCCTTGTCTTGAAACCAAAGTGGATGTTCAAGACCAAAGCCAGCGCCCATCACGGCGTTGTGGTCGAGCAACCGATCATAAATTGGCGTCGTGTGCAGTGGTCGTGCTGCGGTGAGTTCTTCGTTAGGGAAGGTAATGCGAAAGCGACGTGAATAGTTTTCGCGCACTTTTGCATTAGTGAATTCGAGCGTTGCATAATCGCCGTAACGAGCGACGTCCATTCCCCAAATGTCGGCGCCAGGATCGCCGTGAACCATCCAGTTGGCAAGCGATAGTCCCACGCCACCACCTTGCGACAGACCCGCCATAACAGCGCAGGCTGACCACATGCCTGGCATGCCTTTGATTGGGCCGACCAATGGGTTGCCGTCAGGCGAGAACGTGAACGGACCGTTGACAAACTTTTTGATGCCTGCTCGTCCCACGGCAGGGAAGTGAGCAAAGCCGCGTTCGAGTTCTGGGGCGATGCGCTCGAGATCGTGTGGCAACAACTGGAAAACGAAATCCCACGGGGTTTCTTTTGGTGACCATGGACGATTGTTCTGCTCGTATGTGCCGAGCAAAATGCTCTGGCCTTCTTGTCGGGCGTAAATTTCGCCGGCGAAGTCGATCATGTGTGGCAACTCTTTGCCGTTGACGCGGTTGAACTCGATGACTTCTGGCATTGGTTCGGTCATCAAATAGTGATGCTCCATTGCCAAAACAGGAAGCTCAATGCCGCACATGCGACCTACTTCTCGGGCCCACAGACCACCTGCGTTGACGACATGCTCGGCGTGAATCGTGTGATCTTTATCGGTGATTACATCCCAGGTGCCGTCTGGGCGGTGATTGAGTCCGGTGACCCAAGTATTCGTATAAACCTCGGCACCGCGATTGCGAGCACAGATCGCATATGCATGAGTGACGCCGTATGGGTCGACGCTGCCTTCGTCTTCGTCGTAAAGCGCACCGACGAAGTATTTTTCTTCAAGCAGCGGATTTAAGACTTTGGCTTCTTTGACAGAAATAATTTCCATCTTCATTCCCAAATAGCGACCACGAGCGTGGGCCATCTTCAGCCAGTCGAGACGCTCTGGGGTATCGGCCAACTGAATGCCGCCAGGCAAGTGGATGCCACAGTTCTGACCAGATTCTTTTTCAATCTCTTTATAAAGATTCACCGTGTATTGCTGCAATCGAGCAACGTTCGGGTCACCGTTAAGAGTGTGCATGCCGCCAGCGGCGTGCCAAGTTGAACCAGCAGTCAACTCTTTGCGCTCAACAAGCACGACATCTGTCCAGCCGGCTTTCGTGAGGTGGTAAAGCACCGAAGCACCAACTACGCCACCGCCAATAACTACAACTCTTGCTGATGATTTCACTCGAATTACCTTTCGTTGATCTTTACTTATTAAAAATCTGTGGCGACTCCACCTTCAGATACGCGACGCTGGACAAAAGCTTTCAGTTCTTCGTGGGCCGTCTCGTCAATCGCCGGAGTGCGATATGCCTCGAGCCATGTCTTTGCAAGTTCGGTTGTCTTTGTTACAGCAGTAGGGCTTCCACCTTCTTGCCAACTTTCATAGTTGCGCCAATCAGAAATCATTGGTTTGTAAAACGCATCGCGGAAACGATCTTGAGTGTGTTGCACGCCAAAGAAGTGGCCACCAGGGCCAACTTCGCCGATTGCTTCGTGAGCCAGCGTGGCTTCATCAACAACAATCGGCTCTAAATATGCAGCCACCATGCCCAGCAGATCGGCGTCGAGTACAAATTTTTCGAGAGACGAGTGCAGTCCGCCTTCCATCCATCCGGCACCGTGCATCAAGAAATTTACGCCACCTTGAATTGCTCCCCAAAGCGAGAACACACTTTCGTATGCGGCTTGAGCATCAAGTGCATTGGATGCGCAAACGTTGCTCGAGCGATATGGCACGTTGTAGCGACGCGCAAGTTGACCGCCAGCCATTGCTGTGCGCATGTATTCGGGAGTACCGAATGCGGGTGCGCCAGACTGCATGTCGACGTTGCTTGTGAACCCGCCGTATGCCACTGGTGCGCCTGGACGAACAACCTGAGTAAATGTCATGCCTGCGAGCGCTTCGGCATTTTGTTGAGAGAGTGCGCCGGCAAGAGTGATTGGCGCCATTGCGCCAGCCAATGTAAATGGTGTGATGATAATTATTTGATTGCGCGAAGAGAACTCCATGATGCCTTGCAACATCGGTGTATCAAGTCTCAATGGCGAGGATGAATTGATGATGCTGAACACCGAAGGCTCGCGATCAAGTGTCGCGTCGTCTATTTGTCGCGCGATACGGCACATTTCAAGAACGTCTCTGTTGCGTTCACGCCCAAGGCTGTAACAGTGAATTGCTTTGTCGGTGAGAGTCAAAAGATCGTAAGTAGTTTCAATATGGCGAATCGACGCGTGAAGATCAATCGGTTCAACTGGGTAGCCGCTATTGAAGTGAATGATGTTAAAAACTTGGGTCAGCTTGAGAAGGTTTTGAAAATCTTGGCGGTTGCCAGGGTGGCGAACACCGTCGAAACCGATGAAGTTCGGGGTGCTGGCCACTGCGCCGAAGGCCATCCACTTACCGCCAACGTTTAGCGTGTGGGCTGGGTTGCGTGCGTGAAGTTTGAACTCACTTGGACACGTCTTGATCGTTTCGAGAATCATCTCAGGATCAAACCGCACGCGTTGATCTTCAATTTTGGCGCCAGCTTTTTTAAGCAGATCACGAGCGTCTGGGTCTAAAAAGTCCATTCCGTAGTCAGACAGAATGCGCAAACTTGCATGGTGGATTGATTCAACTTCGTCGTCACTCAGAACCTTCGTCGGTTCGTATCGCATGACGGGCTGCTTAAAGGGTTTTTGCTCGGGCAGTTTGACTTCGGTGCTAGATGTACGAGCTCTTCCACGACGACGGTTTGGCTCAAGACTCTCGGTACTCACGAGTTCAAACTCTAGTTTTACAAAGCCTAAATCCGAGTATTTAGGCGAGAAACGTTAAAGTTTTGCGTTATTTATTGTGACGGCGGCGGATCTCTGCCGAGATTGCTGGCACAACAGCGTGAAGGTCGCCGATTACGGCATAGCCAGCCTTGGTGACAATGTTCGCTTGTGCATCTGTGTTGATTGCCAAAATATTTTTTGACGCCATTGCCCCGACCCAGTGTTGAATAGCGCCTGAGATGCCACAGGCGATATAAACATCTGGCGCGATGCGAGTGCCTGTCTGGCCAACTTGATCGGTGTGGTTGCGCCAACCGTTGTTGGTGACCGCTCGAGAGCAACCAACAACGCCGTTCAACAGACCAGCAAGTTCTTCGAGCGGGGCAAATGCCTCGGCCGAACCGACACCACGACCGCCACTTACAACAACAGGCGATGTAGCCAGTGTTACGCCAGCGACTCGTTCAACGCGATCTTGCACAAAACTTTGGGTGACTGACTCGTCAAGTTGCACGTCGATAACCGAGACACTGGCAGAAACAGGTTCTTCTGTTGGCTCAACAACATGATTTGCCAATGTCACAAGTTTGATTGGCGAATCAATTTCTGCTTCTTCAAGAAGTGAGCCACCCCAGCGAGCGCGCACAACTTTGAGTGGTTCTGTGCCGGTAAAGCCTTTATCAAATTCAAGACAGTTCATTGATGCCGGCAAATTGAGGCGGGCAGCAGTCTGGGCGATTACTTCATGGCCGCGCTCGGTGCCGGTGCCGATAACAAGTGACGGCGAAACTTTGCGCACGATTTGAGCAACCGATTCGCCCCACGCTTCTGGTCCAAAATCAGTGAGTGCCGAGTGATGCGCTTGGTGAACGGTGGTCGCACCATATTTTGCGATGATCTCACTTAGCGCGTCAGCGTTTGAGCCGATGGTGAGAGCCTCAAATTTTGTGTTCATCTGTTTGGCGAGAGATCGCGCGGCAGTTAAGACGCCAAGTGATGCTGAAGTAATCGTGCCACGATCGTGTTCGACAACTGCAAGGACGGTCATTTGAAAACACCTAATTCTTCGAGCAGGTCTACAACTGCAGATGCTGCTTCTGGACCAGTACCTAGAATTTTTGTGTTGCTCGCGCGCTCAGCCGGACGTTGCAGGGTGATCAACTTCAGCCCGCCAGTTTCAGCCGTCATGGCGCTCTGAGTGATCGCAACTTTCTTTGATGCAAGCCGACCTTTCATCGTCGGGTATCGCGGAAGATTGATGCCTTCTTTAACGCCCACACAAGCCGGAGTTTTGAGTTTGTAGATCTCGACGCCCGCATCGCTCTCACGGCGAATTGTCGCGATACCAGATTCGATTTCGAGGCCTTTTGCACCGTTCACAATTGGTCGCCCAAGTTTCAATGCAACTCGAATGCCGACTTGATAGCCGCACGAGTCTGCAGACTCATTGCCGAAGAGAATCAAATCGTATTTGCCGTTTGCTGTTTCAAGTTCGGCGATCACTTTGGCGAGTGCTTCTGAGGTTTTTTGTGGATCCCAATCTGTCGTATCAATCGGCACCAAGACAGCTTTTGTTGCACCAGTGCTAACCGCGGTACGAAGTTGTTCTTCGGCTTCGGCAGGGCCGAGCGTCAAAACTGTGACATCGCCACCATGCTTTTCAATCAACTGAACTGCTTGCTCAACAGCGCACTCTTCGTGAGGACTAACCGTGAAACCCAAAAAAGCAGTGTCAACTTGTTGTCCGTCAGCAGTGATGTTGATGCGTGCACCAGGGGCTGGCACACGCTTGACGCAAACGAGGATATTCATTTTGTTTGCTTTGTTTAGCTCTTCATGCGTGCATCGGTTGGATCAAACAACGGTTGACTGCCGGCGCGCGCAACGCGAACTGGAAACAACTCGTTCATATACATAACTTGAAGCTCGTTGCCTTCAACCGCATGTTCTGGCGTGAGATAGGCGAGTAGCAAGTATTTGCCAACTGATGGACCTGCGCCCGCAGTAGTAACTCGCGAGACACGGCCCTTGGCATCCACAATTCTTTCGCCAGTCTTTGTCAAGATCGGCTCGTTGCCACCTGTTGGGTAGCGCTTGATGCCTGACTTGCTGGTGTTGTCGATCATCTCAAGTGTGCACATGATTGCGCATGGCTTCTCGTCGCGGGCTTTGAGATATTCGGCTTTGCCAATGAAGTCTGCTGACTTTACTTTTGCTCGTGCCAAACCAGCCTCGAGTGGGTTGTATTCGCTTTCGAGTTCGGCGCCCATCAAGCGGTAGCCCTTTTCGATGCGACCAGTCACTGCATAAACACCCATGCCAACCGGAATAATTTCAAATTCTTTGCCGGCTGCGGCGATTGCGTCCCAAACACGAAGACCATGCTCCATTTTTGTGTAGACCTCCCAGCCGTTCTCGCCGACATAAGAAATTCTGAACATCGTGCAAGGAACGCCACCGATGAGAACTTCACGCACTCCACCGTAAGGAAAGTTCTTTTGCGAAACGTCGAAGGCCTTGTGGTCGCCGGTGACAATCTTTGCCATTGTCTTTTCGGCATTCGGGCCCCAGACACCAATCGTGCAGAGCGCTGAGCTCATGTCGGTAAACGTCACCGATCCGTCGCTTGGCATGTGGCGCTTGAACCAGTAGTTGTCTCGTCCGCCGTCAAAGGCGCCCGTGATTACTCTGAAATGCTCGGCACCCAGTCGCATGATCGTTAAGTCGCCTCTGAAGCCACCACCAGGTGTAAGCAGAGGTGTGTAAACCGATCGGCCAACTTCAACGTCAACATTGTTGACGCACATGTATTGCAAGAACTTCATCGAACCTGGGCCGGTGAAATCAAACTCATTGAATGCAGTGAGGTCAACCATGCCTACCGATTCGCGCATTTGCAAGTGCTCGGCGTTGGTAATTGGCGACCACCATCTGGCGTCCCACTCGTGAGGGCGGGCTTCGCACGCATCTTTGAACTTGCTGATCAACTTTTCGTTCGATGTGAACCACTGCGGACGCTCCCAGCCGCGAGCGTCAAAGAACTTGGCGCCTGCTGCCTCTTCGCGTGCATAGAACGGACTGCGACGCATATCTCGTTGAGTTGCCCATTGTTCGCGAGGGTGAACAATTCCGTAGGTTTTGTTGAAGTGCTCGTCACATCTTGCATAAATATGGTGCTCAGTTTTTTCGTGAGCATAGAAGCGTGAAATGTCTGACGAATGCGGGTCGCACAAATGTGGATATCCGTATGTCATCCATTCGGCGACAAGTTGAGCAATGCCCGGTCCTTCTTTGATCCAAACTGCTGCTGCTGACCAAAGATTCTTTACTTCGACGGTTTCGCCAAGTACTGGCATCGCATCTGGGGTTAGCGAAAGCAAACCGTTGATCGCATATTTGATCTCGGCGTCGCCCAGCATGTCCATTAATTCGATTGCTTGCTCCATCTGCGGGTCAAAGTCATCTTGCGTGAGTGGCAACTCGGTTGGTGAGAGAGCCGACGCTTCATTAGATGGAATCTCATCTGGGTGCATAAAGATTGCGCGGTGCGCGTAACTTCCGACTTCCATTGAGCCAGCGGTCTGACGCTCGTAACAGAAAGTATCCATATCGCGAACGATCGGAAACGCAACTTCTGCATTTGTCTTTTGCAAAATATCAATCGGGCCAACGTCGGCCATTTGGTGAACAGCAGGTGTAAGTGGAATGTTCGCCCCGGCCATTTTTGCGATTCTTGGACTCCAAACTCCGCAAGCTACGACAACGTATTCGGCTTCAATGCGACCCTTGTTTGTAACGACTGCTTTGATCGTTCCGTTTTCTACTTCGAGGTCAAGAACTTCGGTGTTTGCAAACACGCTGAGACTGCCTGACTTCACTGCACTCTCACGCATCAACGTGCCGGTCTGAAGAGAATCAACACACGAGACACTTGGTGTGTAGAAACCACCAAGAATAATTTTCTCGTTGATGAATGGCACGAGTTCTTTTACTTCGGCAGGCGAGAGGAGCTTTGCATCAATGCCCCAAGACTTTGCAGATGTCATACGACGATTGAATTCTTCGAGACGCTCTGGGTTGCGTGCGACTTCGATGCCGCCGCATGTGTTGTTCATTCCAAGTTCGATGTATTGCTTTTGTGAAGCGAGCGTGAGCAACGCCATCTCTTTGTTGTGATCAGTTGGGAAAATAAAGTTTGATGCGTGACCAGTTGAGCCACCTGGGTTCGGCAACGGACCTTTATCAATTTGCACCATGTTGGTCCAGCCGAGTTTGGCGAGATGACCGACTAAACAATTGCCGACGATGCCTGCGCCGATGACTACACACTTTGCATTTTTTGGAAAATCGCTCATTTTGTCCCCATTAATTATTCTCAGTTGGTGATATATCACTACGATATCACTAGGGTAGGATCTAACTCAAATGGCAAAAGAATCGCTTAGTGAACAGGCATATGGCCTTATTCGGCGCATGATTGTGCGCCTCGAATTGACCCCCGGGTCAGTGGTTCGAGAAGACGAATTGCAAGAGAAACTTGGCATCGGGCGAACCCCAATTCGAGAAGCACTTCAGCGTCTGGCGAGAGATCAATTCTTGGTCGTGATTCCACGACGCGGAATGATCGTTTCGAGTGTCGATATCGCCGAACTCGCGACGCTTTACGAGACTCGAGCGATTCTTGAACCGTATGTTGCGCGACTCGCATGTGAGCGGGGTCGACCAGAGCATTGGATCAAGATGCGCAAAGTTTTAGACAAAGCAAAGAAGCCTGGCATTTCTGCTCAAGATCAAATTCACGTTGATGCTGAGTGTCACGAGATTGTGTGGGAAGCAGCAGGAAATCGTTTCTTGACCGACACGCTCGACGTTCTCTACGCCCAGAGTGATCGACTTTGGCACATGTATCTCGCAGATGTTGCCGACATGGGTCATGCTCTTGACGAACACGACGAAATTCTTAACGCGCTTGAAGCGGGGGACGCTGAGTTGGTCTACAAACTTTCTGCGTCACATGTTCGAAGCTTTGATGCCCAAGTTCGCGACGCAGTGCGCAAGCGACTTGAAATAGTTTTAGTTTAGATTTTTTAAACCACCATTATTGAGTGCTGAGGCTCGCACGAAATTCACCCTCACGCATTTTTTCTAAAATATCTTTTGGTGGCTCATCAAGTCGTTCAAGTGTCACACTTTCAATTTGTGCGGTGCATTCAAAGTTGTGGCGATATGGCCCGACAGGCGAGCCAGTGTCTATTCCGACATCAAATGTTTCGCCACTCATTGAAAACACAAGTGGAACCGTTTTTGTGATTTGACCACGGCTCACTTCAGACCCGTTGACCGAAAGCGAGATAGTTCCGCCTGCGCCAAAGCCGCCGTCGTAAGCGAACAAAACTTCAATGCTTTGATTACCTAATTTGAGGGGCGTCTCGCCTTTAAAAGAAAATTGTTCATGACCGAACAGGTTGTAGTGGAACACAGGCTTCGTTTGTTCGTCTAAGTAGAGCGACCAACCAGCCATGTTGCCGCCTTGACATGCAATGACTCCCGAGTCGCTCTTACTCGTAACTTTGATTTCAGCAGTAATTCGATATGAACAATTTTTTAAATTGATCACCGAGCTTTCTGGCATTCGGGTGTGGGCAGTCGTGTATTTGATTTTGTTGAAACCATCTAGTGAGTGGGGCACGGCAAAGTCTCCGTGGCGCGGTGAGCCCGGGTCGCGAAGCGGATAAATGCCGAACTCTTTGGCGTGACGCTCAAAGAGGTCTTGTAACTCTTTTAGTTTCTTGGGTTCAGACTTTGCGAGATCAACGGCCTGCGAGAAGTCTTCGGCAATGTTGTACAGCTCCCAAACTTCTTGCGGTCCGTCAAATTCGAAACCCTGCAGTCGAATCCATGGCAGGCGACCGTGAAAGCAAGACGCAATCCAGCCCTCGTGATACATCGCTCGGTTGCCCAAGATTTCGAAATATTGCGTCTTGTGGGTGCTTGGTGATGAAGCACTTTCAAACGAATAAGTCATTGAAGTTCCATGAATCGGCATTTGCTTGATGCCATTGACAAACTCTGGGGCTTCAATGCCAGCTATTTCATAAATTGTTGGTGCTATGTCGATGACGTGATGAAACTGTGTTCGCAATTCGCCTGCAGCCTTGATGTTCTTCGGCCACGAAATGGCAATTGCATTGCGGGTGCCACCAAAGTGAGAAGCGACTTGCTTCATCCATTGAAATGGAGAGTCAAGTGCCCATGCCCAGCCGACATTGAAGTGGTTCTCGCAGCGAGCAGTGCCGAAATCATCGATGTGATCGAGCAGCCACTCAGGATCTTCGGGTACGCCGTTTTGAAATGAAGGAGCACTCCATGCGCCGTGAATTGTGCCTTCAGCGCTTGCTCCGTTGTCGCCAGTTATGTAAACGACCAAAGTATTCTCGGCAATATTCAGATCATCAAGGGCATTAATTACTCGAGCGATCTGAGCATCGGTGTGCGCGAGGAAACCAGCAAAGGTCTCCATCAAGCGTTGGGCGACTGGTCGATAGCGCTCGGGGTATTCATCCCACGCTGGTATTTGTTCGGGTCGTTTGGTTAACGCTGTGCCCTGAGGAATCACGCCAAGTTTTAGTTGACGTTCGTAAATTTCGTTGCGCAGGCTGTCCCAACCGCGATCAAACTTGCCCTTGTACTTTTCAATCCATTCGCGTGGCACATGGTGCGGCGCGTGCACTGCGGGAGTCGAAAAATAACAAAAAAATGGTTTGTTCGGCGATGACGCTTTCTGACGTTGCATCCAATTGATGGTTTGATCTGCCAAATCTTCTGTCAGGTGATAATCAGGTTTGCCGATGTGCGGTGCGATCGCAGTTGTCTGATCGTAAACAGGCGGTTCATATTGCGATGACTCTGCACCCATGATTCCGTAGAAGCGATCAAATCCCATTCCTGTTGGCCAACGATCAAATGGTCCCGCCGGACTTTGCTCCCATGATGGGGTCAAGTGCCATTTTCCGAAACATGCTGTGCTGTAGCCCGACATCCGCAGCACTTGAGCAATCGTTGCTGACTCTGGCGGAATCGCACTGTCGTAGCCAGGAAATGAATTTGCAATTTCGGTTATGCCACCCATGTGCACGGTGTGATGGTTACGACCAGTAAGAAGTGCTGCTCGAGTCGGCGAGCAAAGAGCCGTCGTATGAAATTGGTTGTAGCGCAGACCATTCTTGGCAATTTTGTTTAGTCCTGGCGTGTCGACAGGGCCACCAAAATTGCCGAACGAGCCAAACCCGACATCGTCGAGCATGATCAACAAAACGTTTGGCGCGCCTTTTGGTGCTTGCGGTGCCGTGAGTTTTCTCGGGGTGGACTGGGGAATTGTTTTTGAGATGCTTCCTGAAAACTCAGGTGTCGCGTTCGGCAGTTTTGTCACAACTGCAAATTCTCAACGTCGAAGACTTGAAGTGCCTCAAGAGCCCGATATTTATCTCCGGTGACAGTTAGTGCATTCGTCTCGACTGCAACAGAAAGTTTGAGATCACCCGAGATAATGTCTGCCCAAGTTTCTGGGGTGCAATTGACTGCAATCTCAGCGCCGACACCGTTCGTTGGCACGGCAACACAATTTCTAATATGCAAACCCGACATTTTGTGGCCCGAGAAGTTAAACGCAATGTGGGTTTCAACTCGCGTTGCGCGCTCGGGAATCAGCAGCACTCGCAGTGCGCTTAAAGAATTGCCAACAGGTGATGCGATGACTTGTTTTTTTGAAACTCGATGACGGTTAAACCGTGTGAGGTCAAACGTCTCGTCTAGGTGTCGGGCGCGAGCCAAACACCAGTTGCGAATATTGGCTGCTGTTGTTCGCTGGGCAATCAAACGAAGCACGCTCGATAACAGCATTTTGTCAGAATTTTCGACATCAGTGCTGTTGACTAGCCATGAGCCAAGTTCGCAGGCCCAGCGAAGATCGTCATTATCAATCGCATCGCGCGTCTGCTGGCGAACCTTCTCACGGCCACCAAAGCCCGCGATCATTCGATCTGAATGTTCAATTCGCGGCAGAGGAAATAGGTTTGCTTCGTCTCCGTCAAACCACCCGAGCAGTCCGCTGCGGATTTGGCGCACATGGTGCTCGGCGACGCCGTAAAACTCAGAAGTTAAGTTGTCATCGTCATAAAACTCTGGCAGGCGAATTGAATGGGCCAATTCAACGCTTGTGTAGCCACGATTAGTGAGTCGCACTGTTTGATCCCACAAAAATTGAATTGAGTCGCGGTACTTTGTGACCCGCTCAAAGATTTCTTGCTCACCACTAATTGGCATGCCGTGTGCACCGACTAAATGCTTTGCTGACAGTGACAGTAAATGATCGATGCCAGTCAAGAGAATTCGTGGGTCGCGGTATTCTTCGCCACGAATAGCAAAAACGTTGAAGAGCACGGGCCAGACGAGATTGTTTACCGCACAGCCAAGCGATTTGAACCAATAAGTGACCGAGTCGTCAGCGTCTGACGGGGCTGGCATTACATCAATCTCAAGTCCGGCAACTTTCAAAGTGCATGCATTATTAAAAGTTTCAGTAGGTGCAATAAAGCCGTTGGTTTGTGTCTTGTGTTCAGGGTTGCGATAAAAACGGCCAAGACCCACGTTGACGTTTCCGTCTTTGCCTTCTGTAGGCAGGGTGATGGCGAATTGTTCGACAAGACCGCGACTATATGCAGGGGCGATTTCGGTTGCGGTGCGAACACGGTTGTAGGCGATCTTTTCGTGACCGTAGATCTTTATTTTTTGACCCGGAAATGCATCAAGCACAGCCTGGGTTCCCGCAACGTAATGAAAATGCGTGTAAAGCACAGCGACGATCGGTTTTGCAGTTCGCTGTTGCAACTGCGCCATCGCGGCCATCATCTCTTCATTTGACTCGCCAGTATCAATGGCGATGATTCCTTCTGGGGCGTCAATGAAAGTTTGGTTAGAAAGCCCATTGCCAACCAAGCACAAAACTTTTTCTCCAACTTGATAGAAGTTATTTTTCAGGCGACTTGAATGATCAACTAAATCGCGGTGGGCAACGAAACCTTCGCTAGTAGTTACGGTATTTTCGGCAGATTTTTCAAAGCTTCGACCGCGCTTTGCTTTTGTCATGAGGCGTTGAACTCACCAAGAACCTGAGCGGGGTCTGTTGAGACGGTGTCTGGCCAATTCGAATACCAAATATCGGCTGCTGATGTGCCCACATGCAGTGGCAGGCGCTCAAAACCTTCAATTGGTTTAACTAATGGTTGAATCACAACATCAAAACGGGGTTTCGAAAAAAATGGAAAAGATTGTCGTGGTTTGCCAGAACTATTAAAAACGCGATGTGGGGTCGAGATAAGGCGACCACCACTCCAAAGTTCGAGCATGTCTCCAACATTAAGCACCATTGCGTCTGGCGGACAATCGGCAGTGATCCACTCATCATTGCGATTGCGAACTTCAAGCCCACCAACAGGGTCGTGAGCCAACAATGTCATCAAGTTGAAGTCTTTATGCGGATGAATGCCCCATTGGTCGCTTTGGGGTGGCATGGGTGGATAGTTGAGCAGAGTCATATTTGTGAGCGGGTTTGTCATGCAAGAAAGTATTTGATTCGGGTCAACATCAAGTTGAGTGCACAGTGCAACAATCAAATTCTCACAAACACCTGTTAGCGCCTGCCAGTAACGCATGACTGGTGTTTGAATGTCATGGTTTATGCGGGGCCACTTGTTGGGACCGTATAAATGACTCGCTTCGCAAATCGGGTCATTCGGGTCAGTTTCGTTGTGCAGTTTCCAAGCTTCATATTGGTCGGCTTTGCCTTGACCTGAGTTTGGTGTGAAATAACCCAACGGCACAAAGCCGCGGTAGTTGCCTTTGACGACCATGTCTTGCAGCAACACTTCTCGCGATGTTGAAAAGACTGTCGCTACCGCATCGCGCATCTCGGAGATGATTTTTGTGTCGACACCGTGATTGATAATCACAGCAAAGCCGATCTCGCTTAGTGCCGAATAAAGATCTTGCGCCGATTTGAGATAGTCGGCTGAATTTATTGATTTACTGCCTAGCGAGGCGATGTCGACAATCGGTAGACGTTTACCGAGCGAATTCATTAGTCGATTTTATTATTTTGAACGTGCTGAAAACCAAATCGACCTTTGATGCACAAATTACCGTGGGTTACCGAGTGATCGCTGGGTGAGCTGACTTTGACGATTGTGTTGTCTTGTACATGCAAGGTGAGCGCGCAACCCACGCCACAGTACGGACAGATTGTTTCTGTCTGTGTTTGTTCCTCTTCGTGCCATGTGCCCGCTTCGCGCATTTCGTATTCAGTCGTAAACATCAATGCACCAGTCGGGCAAACTTGAATACAGTTTCCGCAGTACACACAGGCCGAATCGGTGAGATCAACTGCAAATTCGGTTGAGATTCGAGCATCAAAGCCACGACCGGCAGTTGTGATTGCAAATGTGTTCTGCCACTGTTCACCACAGGCATCAACGCACTGATAACACAAAATGCACTTCGAGTAATCGCGAATGTAGAGCGAGTTGTCGATCTTTACTGGTTGATGGACTGTCTCGGCAGTCTTTCCGTCAGGTGCGTGATGGTGACCAGTTATGGCTTCATCGCGATCGTTGTGATGAAACGATGGCGAACCAAAACGCAGCGGTTCTGCTCCGTAACTTTCGTTCCAACGTGCGACATTTTTTGTCAGCGATAGATCAACTGAAGATCCGAGAAGTTCGAGCACGAGTTTGCGGCTGAGGCGGGTGCGATCGTTGTCAGTATTTACGACCATGCCGGGTTCAACTTTGCGCGAGCAACTCGGCACGAGGGTTCGAGATCCCTCAAGTTCAACCATGCACACGCGACATGCATTTTTCGGTGTGATCGTGTCGCCGTAGCAAAGAGTGGGGATGTCCTTGCCTGATGCGCGACAGGCATCTAAAAGTGTCGAGCCTTCGGGGGTGGTTATTTTTTTGCCGTCAATTGTAAGTTCGACACTCTTGCGAACTTGTAAACCAGAAGTGACTTGTGTACTCATGCCGAAAACACCTTAAGCCGAGTAAGAGCAGAGTCGATGGCATTGTGGGCCGTTTGACCCAGACCACAGATGCTTGCGTCGCGCATCACTTGGCCCAAGTCGCGCAACAGTTGCAGATCGACTGAAGCGCTCGCTGTACCAGATGATTTAACAAGACGGGCGAGTGCTTCTTGTTGGCGAACAGTACCGACGCGACACGGCACGCATTGTCCGCATGATTCGTCTCTGAAGAACGCGGCGATTCTTTGCAACTGGTCAACCATGTCGACAGTTTGATCTAGAACCATGATGACGCCTGAGCCAAGTGTCGTGCCGGCGGCCCTTGCAGCCTCAATTGTTAATTCAAGATCAAGGTCTTCGGGCCCAACGAAACCACCGGCGGCTCCGCCAAGAAGAATTGCCTGAATTGATGAACCTGTTTTAAGACCGCCCGCAAGTTCTATCAATTGACGCAAAGTTGCGCCGAATGTAACTTCGTAGACACCCGGTGTTTTGACCGCGCCTGAGACGCAGAAAAGTTTTTTGCCCTTTGAGCCAGTTGAGCCCCACGAGGCATATTTTTCGCCCGTGCTCTGAATAATCGGCAAAACGTTGAGAAGTGTTTCGACGTTATTGACAACAGTCGGTTTGCCGAAGAGTCCGACTTCAACTGGAAACGGCGGCTTATTGCGCGGTTCACCACGGAAGCCTTCAATTGAATTAAAGATTGCCGTTTCTTCGCCGCAAATGTAGGCGCCTGCACCTTTGAACATTGTGATTTCGAAGTTGAAACCTGAATTCAAAATATTGTCGCCGAGGTAATTCTTTTTACGTGCGATACTCAGCGCGTTTTCTAGGTGTCGCATTGCGCGTGGGTACTCACCGCGCAAATAGATGTAACCGTGCTGACAACCTGTTGCAAATGCGGCGATCGTCATTGACTCGACTAAGGCAAATGGGTCGCCCTCAAGCATGACCCGATCTTTGAAAGTGCCAGGCTCTGACTCGTCGGCATTACAAATTAGATAACGAGTCTTTACGGGCTGACTTGCAACTGCCGCCCATTTTCTGCCGGTTGGAAATGCGGCGCCACCTCGGCCAACCAAGCCAGATGCCGTGACTTCATTAATTACTTTTTCTGGACCAATTTCAAACGCTCGACGCAACGCGGTGAAGCCATTGTGCTTGATGTAGTCGTCAATGCTCAGCGGGTCGGCAATGCCGACTCGTGTCAGAAGCACCAGCGAACTGTCGGGTGTTTGCGGAGCGCCAGCATTCACTGGCTGTTCTGTGCCTGCTGACTTTCCTGCAACAAGTTCGACAATGTCGTTGCGGGTTGCGGGTGCAAGAACTTCAAAACGAGGTGAAACTCCGGTCTCGATTACAAGCACTGCCGGGGCACGTTCGCAGGTGCCAAGACAAGGCGAAGCGACTGACCCTTCGGGCAAATTATTTTCTGTACACCCGGCCATTGCACGACACGCCAAGTCAACACAAACGTGAACTTGTCGAGCTGGTCGCTCGTTGGTGTCGAACAACGCATAAAAAGTAGTCACGCCATAAATTTCAGCTGGGGCGACGTCAAGTCGCTGTGAGATGTAATTAATTGCGCCTCGACTGATGAATCCGACTCGATCGTTTACAGCGTGCAGTACTGGCAAAAGCAGATGACGTAGTTCGCGCAACGACTCGCCGCCGTGTGAAACGCGCAGCCCAACTGCATCGCGCTCGGCACCTTGAGATGTTTCAGGGGCGGGGCCGAGAAGCGAGTCGACTGCATCGCGCTCGTCAGCTGTTGCTTTTCCAGAGGCGATTTTGAGATCCATTGCGTCTTTGACTTTACGACTAAAAGTGGCCATCTAGCGACTTACTGGAACTAGACGCTTTAAAAGAAAATACGCGTCAGCCGAGTCGGTGTGCGACTATTGAATAGTGGATGATCTAACGGATTACACGGCTTGCACGGAATACAGCGAATACGACGAATATATTGACACTTCGCGGTATCCGATCGCCGAATCGAATCAGAAGCGTGCCGAGGTTGTCACAAGTGCACAGAGTTCAATTAGGGCAGACGGCTGCGTTGTGCTTAAAGGCTTTTTCAGACCCGAAAGAATCGCCGATTTGGTCGGCGAGTGCGACCGCGTTGAGAAGTTCGGACATCGCAACTTCACTCGGACGAACCCTTACTTCACTGCGGATCGAGAAGATCTGCCGACTAATCATCCGCTGCGAAGGTTTTTTGATCGCTCAAATGCCTTTGTGCCTGCCGACAACTTTGGTGCTGACAGCATCCTGCGAAGAATATTTGACTGGCCGGCTTTTTCTCGGTTCATCAAAGAAGTTTTGCAAGAAGATAAATTTTTTCCATACGCTGACCCGCTTGCTGATGTGACCGTAAATCTCGCGGAGGAAGGCAATGGATTTCCGTGGCATTTCGATACGAATAATTTCACGGTGACGCTGGCGATTCAAAATGCAGAGTCGGGTGGCGAGTTTGAATACAGCCCGATGGTGCGGTCGTTAACCGAAGAGAATTATGAAAAAGTTGAACGGGTTTTGGACGGCGACAAAGATCTGATTAAAACACTTCTACTTGAGCCAGGTGACTTACAAATTTTCAAAGGTCGCTATTCGCTTCATCGCGTTGCGCCACTGCGTGGACCGCGCAAAAGATATGTCGCAATTTTCAGTTATGTTTCGGAGCCTGGAATGGTCAGTAGCCCGCAACGCGCGAAAGAACTTTACGGCCGTGTCTTGCCGATTCACATTGAGCATGCAGGTATGCGCACTGACGAGTTGATTGATTAGTCGTAACATCTGCAAATGAAAGCAATCGTCACAACCGGCAATGGCGGCTACGACAAACTCGAATATCGTGATGTGCCGTTGCCTGAAGTTGCAAGTGGCGAAGTTCTGTTGCAAGTCTTGGCTGCGGGTGTAAACAACACTGAGATCAATACTCGGTTGGGTTGGTATTCGTCGTCGGTCAGTTCGGGTACCAACGAAATTGCGAGCGATGCTCATGAGAGTGATTCGCCGAAATCAGATGGTGGGTGGAGCGAGCCGACGCCTTTTCCGTTTATTCAGGGCACAGATTGTTGTGGTCGTGTTGTTGGTGTTGCGTCAGATGTTGATCAGAGTCTGATTGGTGCCCGAGTTTTGGTCAGACCGTGCATGCGCCCCGACGGGTTTAGTTCGATGCGAAACATCTGGATGGGCTCGGACTTTGACGGTTCGTTTGCGCAGTACGTAAAAGTTTGTGCATCAGAAGTTTTTGTGGTGCAATCGCAGTGGAGCGATGTCGAGTTAGGTTCGATTCCGTGCAGCTACGGCTCGGCAGAAAATATGCTGCATCGAGCAAAAGTTGCCTCTGGCGAACACGTTTTGATCGCTGGCGCTTCTGGTGGTGTCGGCTCGGCAGCCGTGCAGTTAGCAAAGTTGCGCGGGGCAAAAGTAACAGCGATCGTTGGCAGCAACAAAACACAGCAAGTTCTTGAACTTGGGGCTGACCGAGCGATCGAACGAGGAAAGAACTTAGTTAACGAACTTGGAGATGAAGCAGTTGATGTTGTGATCGACAACGTCGGCGGTAAAGACTTTGCATCGTCGCTTCAGGTGCTGCGTCGCGGTGGGCGGTATGCGTCATCTGGGGCTATTGGTGGACCGATTGTCGAATTAGATTTACGAACTTTTTATTTAAAAGACTTAACTCTGATTGGTTGTACTGCGTGGGACGAGCCAGTATTTCCGAACCTGATTTCGTATATTGAAAAAAATCAGATCAGGCCAGTTGTGGCGAAAACTTTTGCTCTGAAAGATATTGCCCAAGCCCAAGCTGAGTTTTTAGAGAAAAAGCATTTTGGCAAATTTGTTTTAGTGCCTGAGCACTAACTTTTATTCGCCGGCGACTGGTACTCGCTCGTTGATTCGATCAATACGAACAGCCGCTGCTTTGAACTCGGCGGTGCCTGACTTCGGGTCTGTTGCGTCAATTGTGATCAAGTTTGTATTGACCTGATCTGGAAAGTGCATTGTCATGAACACAAGACCAGGACGCAAGTTTTTGTCGATGCGCACCGGCACTTCAAGCGAGCCGCGCAACGAGCTGACCCGTACGACTTCGCTATCTCGCACTGCAAGATTCGCTGCGTCTTCTGGAGAAACATCAATGGTTTCACCGAAGCGAAGCGGGCTATCAAAGCCACGAGTTTGAACGCCCGTGTTATACGAGTCAAGTCGGCGACCAGTTGTCAAGCGCAACGGAAACTCAGGTGATGTCGCTTCAACTGGTGGTTCGTCGACGACGACACTGAATGGAGCGAGGCGACCACGCTTTGCCGGGTCTTTGTCCCACAAGCGACCGTGCAAGAACGACGGCTCGAGCGTGTCTTCACTGAAGCATGGCCACTGAATGCCGCCCAGTTCTGCCAAACGTTTGTATGACATGCCGGCGTGCATTGGCGAAAGGCTGCGAAGTTCGTCCCAAATTTGTTCAGAAGATTCGTATTTCCAGTCGTGACCCATCTCGCGGGCGAGGTCAAGAATGATTTGAATGTCGTCGCGAGCGTTTCCGGGCGAATTAATTGCTTTTCGCACGCGCTGCACGCGGCGCTCAGAGTTAGTGACTGTGCCGTCACTCTCACACCACGAAGCTGAACCAGGAAATACAACATCGGCGAGCTGAGCTGTTTTGGTCAAGAAAAGGTCTTGCACAACGAGGAAGTCGAGGTTCTCAAGCAGGTGAGTGGCGTGCGCACCGTCAGCTTCAGATTGTGCAGGGTTTTCGCCGATTACAAAAACTGCGCGAAGCTCTTTGCGCTCCATTGCCTCAAACATTTCGGTCAAGTTCCAGCCATTTTTTGGTGGGATCACACAATTCCATTTTTGATTAAATTTTTCGCGAGCAACATCGTCTTCGACATCTTGGAATCCCGGCAACTTGTTTGGCAACGCTCCCATGTCGCCACCACCTTGCACATTGTTTTGGCCGCGAAGCGGGCTGAGCCCAGCACCTGGTCGACCAACATGACCGCAAAGCAATGCCAAATTGATCAGCGAGAGAACGTTGTCAACCCCGTTGTGATGTTCGGTGATGCCGAGAGTCCAGCAGAGTTGTGCACTGCCGGCTTTGGCAAAAGCGTGGGCGAGTTCGCGAATCGCCTCGGCGGGCACACCAGTAACTTTGCTGCCAACTTCAAGAGTCCAGGGTTCGACTGAATTTGCATATTCGGCGAAGTTGGTCGTGCTGCCTTCGATGAACTCTTTATGCGCGAGACCTGCATGAATGATTTCGCGGGCGATCGTATTTGAAAGAGCGATGTCGGTGCCGACATTCAAGCCAAGCCACATGTCGGAGAATTGTGCAGATGCAGTGCGACGTGGGTCGACAACAAAAAGTTTTGCGCCGTTACGAACGCCCTGCAAGACGTGGTGAAAATAAATCGGGTGGGCTTCGCGGGCATTAGAGCCCCAAAGAACTACTACTTCTGCAGTTTCAACTTCGGCGTATGAACTTGTTCCTCCACCTGCTCCAAAAACGGTGGCCAGACCGACCACCGAGGGTGCGTGTCAAGTTCGATTACATGAATCAATGTTGTTTGTGCCGATTACGGCGCGAGCAAATTTTTGAGCGATGAAGTTCATCTCGTTTGTCGACTTCGAGCAGGAGAAAAAGCCGACCGCCGACGGTGAGAAAGCATCTCTCGTCGTAGCCAATCCTTTGGCAGCTTTCGAGAGGGCTTCTTGCCAAGTGGCAACACGTAAAACGCCGTTTTCGCGAACCATCGGTTCGGTCAACCTCATGTAGGGGTCAAATTTTTGTTTTGCCATGACATTTTTACTTTAGCGACTTCAGGACCTAGATAGTGATCTGTAGAGTAGAGAGTCGCATCAATTGAACAAAAAATAAGAGAAAAGGCAAAAATGGGTTTTCCATCAGATCTTGAAATCGCGCGCAAGGCAACAGCCAAACCGCTCACAGAAATCGCTGCACAAATGGGTATTGGTAGCGAGTTTCTCGAACCGTATGGCAAAAGTCTCGCCAAAATTTCGTTAGAAGCGATCGATTCGTTGAAGAGTCGCCCGAAAGCCAAATATGTAGTAGTCACGGCGATCACGCCGACACCGCTGGGTGAAGGCAAGACGACCACAACTGTGGGTTTGGGTCAAGCCATGAAGCACATCGGCAAAAAAGCCACGATCAGTTTGCGTCAGCCGAGCATGGGAC
>JAEMTQ010000104.1 GCA_016462185.1 Ilumatobacteraceae bacterium | reverse complement strand
ATCTTGGCGTGCATTACATCGAAGGTGGTTGGCCAGGTGCGAACCCGAAAGATATCGAGTTCTTTGCTCGTGCCCGAACTGAATTAAAACTCAAAACTTCGACGCTTGTTGCCTTTGGTTCAACTCGTCGTCCATTAGGCAAAGTTGACGACGACGCAACACTGCGCAATCTGATTGAAGCCGAGACGAGTGCAGTATGCATCGTTGCCAAGTGTTCGGCGTATCACGTAGAGCAGGCATTGCAGACGACGCTTGATGAGGGCGTGGCAATGGTCAGTGATTCAGTCAAATACCTCGTTGCTAACGAGCGACGGGTACTCGTTGACATGGAGCACTTCTTCGATGGTTACAAGCACAACGCAGAATTTTCACTGCGCGTGCTTGAAGCAGCCGTAATCAACGGCGCAACACATCTTGTTCTCTGCGACACAAATGGCGGATCATTGCCGAGCGAAGTTGAAAAGATTGTTGCTGATGTTCGTCGTCATATGGGTAACGATGTCGTAATTGGCATTCACTGTCATGACGACACAGGTTGCGCTGTTGCTAACTCGCTTGCCGCCGTGGCCAGTGGTGCTCGTCATGTGCAAGGCACGCTGAACGGTCTTGGCGAGCGCACAGGCAACACAAACTTGACGACGGTCATTCCTAACTTGCAATTAAAACTTGGCTACAAGTGTTTGCCAGAAGGTCATCTTGAGCGTCTCACGCAGGTCAGCAACCACGTTGCCGAAGTTTTGAATCGTCCGATGAATCCGCAAGCACCGTATGTCGGCGTCTCTGCGTTCGCGCACAAAGCAGGCTTGCATGTCTCAGCAATTGCTCGTGCAAAGGACGCCTACGAACATGTTTCGCCAGAACTCGTTGGCAATGGCACACGCTTTTTGGTTTCAGAGATGGCCGGTCGCGCAACGATCACGATGAAGGCCAAAGAACTCGGCATCGAATTAGATGGCCAGGCAATCGGCCAAGTTATTGACGATCTCAAGCGTCTCGAGTTTGAGGGCTATCACTTCGAAGCCGCCGATGCATCTCTCGAGTTGCTGATGCGCCGCGCCGCTGGCTGGAGTCAATCATTTTTCAAAGTCGAGTCGATGCGCGTGATCACCGATGAAGCCGCCTCTGGAGTATTCACCACAGAGGCCACGGTCAAGGTTTGGGTTGGCGAATCGCGAAACGTTTGCACGTCTGAGGGCAATGGTCCCGTAAATGCAATTGATACTGCGTTGCGCGAAGCGTTGCGCGCGAGTTACCCGCAATTAGAGCGTGTGCACTTGACCGACTATAAAGTTCGAATTCTTGATTCAGGCTCAGCAACAGGCGCGGTGACTCGCGTTTTGATCGATGCCACTGATGGCGAGCGAACATGGACAACAATCGGTGTTTCGGCGAACATAATTGAAGCCTCATGGCGCGCACTCGAAGAGTCGCTCGTGTTCGGTCTTTTGCATTTGCAATCTTGATTTCGCGATAAATGTTCTAGGCTGGTCGCGTTATGGCAGCACCAAAGTTCACGCCGATTGATCCGACAGATCGTCCAAGAAGTTATTCATCGCCAGATCACATTCCCTCACCTTGGCGCAACGATCGCCCGGCTGCAATCAAGACACGCCAGCCGACAGGGTTGAAACTTGGTCACCAAGGACCAGACCAGGGTTATGCATTGAAACTTGCCGAAGGTCTGCGTGACTCAATCGTCTTGCAACAAGGCGAGTCAGCAGATGATGCAATTCGCGGCGTGCTCGCAATCGCACTGCGTCGTGCATCTCGATTTGGTCGCGCCCCAGTGATTCATGATCTAACAATTGCATTTGGCATTTGGGGGTGGATGTTGCTTGACCCACCAGCAGATCTGGTCGCGCGACGCAAAGAACTTTTTACTGGTTTGGGTGATGCCGCTCATCACTATTCAGAATTGCGCGAACTAGTTGACATGGTGCCTGAGAGCACGATGTTGATGACGCCAGAACAAATTCGCACGGGCATGCCCGGCAGTTGGCGTGCATTGACTGGCGCTTGAGCGCTAAATTTTCAGTCGTCTATCGCGTGTTTTTGTAAGTCTTTAAGCGACACGAATTCAAGTGTCAAAGTGTGTGTCGAGCGCAATTTAACTTTTGGCGCCTTGCCAGCTTCGAAGGCTTCTTGCCACCGTTGCGCACAAAGACACCATTGGTCACCAGGCTTGAGACCCGAAAAACCATATTGAGGCATTGGTGTCGAAAGATCGTTGCCGACTGATTTTGAGTATTCAAGAAACTCAGCAGTCATCACCGCGCAGACGGTGTGAATGCCCGTGTCGTCGCCACTAGTTTCGCAACATCCCGTGCGGTAATAGCCCGTTATCGGATCAAAACTGCAAGGTTCGATTGGCTCACCGAAAACATTTGTCTGTTGGCCAATTGTCATGAGGTCAAACTCTTTAGTTGATTGTCACGCCGACGAGTCGACCAATTATGTAGGTAACGCCAACTGCCAAGAGCATGATTGCGACTTGACGAGCCGCGCTCGAGATTTTTGAACGTTCGGCTTGTTGGCCGATCATGTATCCGGCGATTGATGCAGCGACTATTGCGACAATCACTGACGAATATTTTGCTGCGCTTCCACTTGCAAATATCCAAGGTAGAACTGGCAACATCGCGCCACCTAAAAACGTGATCAGTGAGATGAGTCCGATTTGAAGCGGGTTCGGCAAGTTGCCAGCGTCAAGACCGAATTCTTCTCGCGCATGCACGATGACGGCACGTTCGGGGTCGCGCATAACTTCTCTTGCCGATGCAGCGGCTTGTTCACGCGACATTCCGTGTTGGCGATACATCGCTGCGAGTTCAGAAGTTTCGGCTTCAGGGTGAATTTTCAGTTCGCGAAGTTCAAGTGCCATCTCGCGCTCGATGAGTTCGTTTTGGGCGCTAATTGAAACCCACTCACCAGCGGCCATGCTTGCTGCACCTGCGACGGCCGCGGCGATGCCAGCAAGACGAACCACACTTGCGTCAACACCACCCGCAGCAAAACCAATAATCAACGAAACGTTAGAAACCAAACCGTCACTGAAACCGAAAACACCGGCGCGTGCCGATCCACCTGCGAGTGCTCGGTGATCTGGGTGACCTTCGTGCTCTAAAGATTTCTTTGCCATGCATTCAACGATAGTTGTGTCTCGGTCAACTACGCCCACCGAGATAGCCTGAAGACAAATGGCACAGTCACCGCGATATCGATTTGCGCCATCACCAACGGGCTATTTTCACGTCGGTGGAGCACGAACCGCGCTTTACAACTGGATTCTTGCGCTGCAGACCAACGGTGTGTTCGTTTTGCGCGTTGAAGACA
>JAEMTQ010000103.1 GCA_016462185.1 Ilumatobacteraceae bacterium | reverse complement strand
TTTCGTTAGCAGAATTGATTGATCCACGGGAGAATTGCGGGTCGGTAAGTAAGAACCGACTTGTATTGCGCAACATCATCTGGAAGTCGTTCGAGCATCGTGCGAATATTGCTGGCGATTTCTTTGCTACGCGAAAGATATTCGGGAAGCGGCTGTTGATATCCGCGAATTGTGAAAAGAATGCCACCAGTTTTTGGAAGTCGGCGCAAAGTTTGACGCTCCATACGAATCCATAATTGATCGGGGCTCTTGACCAGCGGTGCAGAAGGTATTTGCGGCTGAAAAAGCGCAGGATGATCTTGAATGATCCAGTTCGAACGCCACACTGTTTTCTCGGCTGTGATGCGCTCAAAATACGTGTTGACCGCGGCGCCAACATGCTCGGCATATTTCGCCACCGGAGCATGAATTGCGAGCATGTCTTGGCCCATTTTTTCGGACAGCATCCAACGACTCGGACAACAGACAACTGCAGCCGTCAACAACATTTGTTCGACACCATCAGCTGACTTGACTGGCTGTAAAACTGCCAGATCATCGGCAACAAGCAAACTCGCATCAACTAGTGCATCGATACCCGTGTTTGAAATCTCAACACCCGCCCATTCACCGACGATTTGTGCGGCTTCTTGCGCGACGTCTTGGCCACCTGGACGCATAGCAACGACTTCGTCTCGCCGTGTCGACAAGAGTTTTTTCTTTAAGTTGAGTGTGAGTTCAGCTTCGGCGTCGCGCGACAGCCAGTTTGAAATTTCAACCGGAAAGGTGCCGAGACGATGACGAAAGTTTTCGCCGATCACCTGCGGCAGAATTTGCTCTGGAATCGGCATCGCCACGAACGAAGCCGCCTCACTCGAGGGCGATTCGTCAAACGGTGTAAAAGGATGGCGATGTAAAACGTGGAGACCAGCCACGCGAATTATCGATTCGTCACTTTGGCGGCATGCGAATTCGTCACTTTGGCGGCATGCGAATGCCGCCGTCAACACGAATTGACTCGGCGTTCATGTAACTATTCGTGATGCACTCGACGACCATTGACGCGAGTTCTTCTGGCGCGCCAAGTCGGTGCGGGAACAAAACACCTTTTTCAAGATTTGCCTTGAAGTTCTCGCTTGCTTCGCCTTGACCGTAGATCGGCGTGTCGATCAAGCCCGGCGCAACTGTGTTGACGCGAATGCCAATAGCCGACAAATCGCGAGCGATTGGCAAAGTCATGCCGACTACTCCACCCTTTGATGCTGAGTAAGAAGCCTGACCAATTTGACCGTCGTATGCAGCAACAGATGCGATGTTGACGATTGCGCCGCGCTCGCCGTGAGCGAGTGGTTCGGTTGTGCTCATCGCAGTGCCGACGATACGAATGCAATCAAATGAGCCGACCAAGTTGATCGCAATAACTTTTTTGAACGCGTCAAGATTTGCCGCCGATTCGTAGCTGCCATCTTTGCCGACTGTGCGTTGCGCCCAACCGATGCCGGCAGAGTTAACGAGAACGCGAACTGGGCCCATTGACTTTGCCATCTCGGTTGCGTTGATGATGTCTTGCGTGTTGGTGACATCAACCTTGCAATATGCGCCACCAATTTCTTTGGCGAGTGCGTTGCCCTTCTCTTCTTGCACGTCAGCAACGACGACTTTTGCTCCGCGAGCAGCCAACATTCGCGAAACTGCCGCTCCAATACCTGATGCTCCACCTGTAACTATTGCGCTCACGCCTTTGATGTCCATGGCTAGGCACACTACGCAAAAAATGCGCTGATCGGCAACTTGTAATTAGCGAGTGCTGAGTGAGGCTGCAACAGCCAACTGATCGACGAGTTCGTTCATCGGTTCACCGTTGTGGGCTTTGACCCAAGTGAAAGAGATGTCGGTTCGACTGGTGACAAGTTCAATCAGTGGCTCCCAGAGATCGCGATTGGCAACCGGTTGACGTTGTGAATTTTTCCAGCCCCGACGCTGCCAGCCCATCCACCACTTGTCACGAAAACAATGCACGACATATGTGCTGTCAGAAACAATTTCAATCGCTTCGGCAGAATCTGCGTAAGTGCGCAATGCGTTAATCACTGCGAGCAACTCCATCCGTTGATTTGTTGTGTCGGGTTCGCTGCCAAAACCACTTGGTTTACCCGTTGGCGAGACCGCCCACGCCCAACCACCAGGACCAGGATTGCCCGAGCAAGCACCATCTGTATATATGACTAGCGACATTCCTTTAATACTTGCGCAAACACTTGATGAATACTGACATCTAACTCAATCTCATATGCACAATGCTGAAAGGATCTGCGAGAATAGAAGCGTGCTATTTGACGGATCAACTCATCAGCTGCCAGATACCGACCCAGGCGAAACCGAAGAGTGGCTCGATTCGCTTGACGCAGTTGTCGAAGTACAAGGAAAAACCCGCGCGCGATATTTATTGTCACGACTCTTGGAGCGGGCTCGTTCAAGTCAAGTAAGTTTTCCGGCGACTGTTTCGACGCCATACATCAACAGCATCTCGAGCGAATACGAACCATGGTTTCCTGGTGACGAACATTTAGAGCGACGCATTCGCGCATACATTCGCTGGAACGCCGCCGTGATGGTTGTGCGCGCAAACACGAAAGCAGAAGGCATCGGCGGCCACTTGTCGACATTTGCTTCGTCGGCGAGTCTCTACGAAATTGGTTTCAACCATTTTTTCAAAGGCAAAGACAGCGGCTCGCCAGGCGACCATGTTTACTTTCAGGGACACGCGGCACCCGGTGTTTATGCTCGCGCATTTCTTGAACGCCGACTGAACGAAGAAGACTTAGATTCATTCAGGCGCGAGATTGGTCGCGAAGGTCGCGGTCTTTCGAGTTACCCGCACCCGCGCTTGATGCCAGACTTCTGGGAGTTTCCAACTGTCTCGATGGGTCTTGGCCCGCTAACTGCTTTGTATCACGCGCGGTTCAATCGATATTTGCTGAACCGCAAGATCGACGACACATCGGCGAGTCGAGTTTGGGCTTTCTTAGGCGATGGCGAATGCGACGAACCCGAAACACTCGGATCAATTTCTCTCGCTGCGCGCGAGCAACTCGACAACTTGGTTTTCGTTGTCAACTGCAACTTGCAACGTCTCGACGGACCTGTGCGTGGCAACGGCAAGATCATTCAAGAACTTGAAGCGACTTTCCGCGGTGCGGGCTGGAACGTGATCAAAGTAATTTGGGGATCAAAGTGGGACGAGCTATTGGCCCGCGATACGTCAGGCGTCTTGCTCAACAAGATGAACACGACTGTCGACGGCGAGTTTCAGCGCTACACAGTTGAAGACGGCAACTACATTCGCGAAAATTTCTTCGGCCCAGACCCACGCTTGC
>JAEMTQ010000035.1 GCA_016462185.1 Ilumatobacteraceae bacterium | reverse complement strand
GCTTTCATAATCGCCCCGACTAGAGCCCCAAGAGCTTTTTCTTCTCCGTTGCAGTACTTTTGCCACGCCCCTGGTTCGGCAGCAATCGCAGCATCGACCATTGCCTCAACTGCACTCGTGTCGAGTGCTTCAAAACCACGTTTGCTCGCCATCGTCGCAACGTCGCCACCACCGGCTTCAATCAAATCAGTTAACAAAGTTTTGGCTTGAGTCGAAGTCACTTTTGAGTCACGTTCAAGAATTGTTAACGCAGCCAAATCTTTTGCTGGCACTTTTGGATTCGCACCTTGTTCGGCAAATGCTTGTTGCACATAAATAACTGCACGTCGTGGATCGCCACCAGCGGCAACGACGGCTGCAACATAATCATCTTGCCCGCGCTCGACTACTACAAGTGCCGACTCACCATCTTTGTCAACACCACAAAGTTCAGCCAATGTCTGTCGTCGTGCTGCTGGCAATTTTGGCAACGCTGATCGCACGGCATCAATCCAAGATTGATCGGGCACGAGTGGAACAAGATCTGGTTCTAAGAAGTATCTGTAGTCGTCGGCGTCTTCTTTTGTGCGCAAAGTTTCGGTGCGACCAGATGCGTCATCCCAGTGACGAGTTTCTTGACGAATCGTTCCACCGCCTTCGATCAAATCAACTTGGCGGCGTGCTTCATAGTCAATCGCACGGCCTACTGACCGAATCGAGTTGACGTTTTTGATCTCGCAACGCGTGCCAAACGGTGTGCCTGGCTTATGCACTGAAACGTTGACGTCACAGCGCATCGAGCCTTCTTCCATTTTTGCATCGCTCGCACCAACAGCCAACAAAATTGAACGCAACTCGGCCACATATTGACGTGCTTGCTCCGAAGTGCGAATGTCTGGCCGTGAAACAATTTCGACAAGCGGCACGCCGGCACGATTGAAGTCGATCAACGAATAGTCACTGCCGTGAATGCGACCCGACGTACCACCAAAGTGAGTTGACTTGCCGGTGTCTTCTTCAAGATGGGCGCGCTCAATACCGATTCGAACGTCGCCGGGCAGCATCAAATGACCGTCAATATTTAACGGGTGATCGTATTGCGTAATTTGATACGCCTTCGGCAAGTCTGGGTAAAAATAGTTTTTACGATGAAAAGTGCACGGCTGAACTTTGCAGTTCAAAGCCAAGCCGATGCGCATCGCAAGTTCAATCGCATGCTTGTTTAAAACTGGCAACGCGCCTGGCAAACCCAACGTCACAGGATCAATGTTCGTATTCGGCTCGTCACCAAATCGGTTTGCGCTCGCACTAAACATTTTTGTTTTCGTTGCCAACTCAACGTGAACTTCAAGCCCAACCACGAGTTGCCAACCGTTTGGCAGTGCTGAAACTTCGCTCACAACGACCTCTCGAGTTCAGCAGCGACTTTGAACATCGCTTGTTCACCTAAAGTTGTCGCCAAAACTTGCACACCGACCGGCATGTTGTCTGCACCAGTACCAAACGGCACGCTCATGGCCGGATGCCCTGCCAAGTTTGTCGGAATCGTGAACACGTCACACAAATACATCGCCAGAGGATTGTCGGTCTTTGAACCGAACTTAAAAGCCACTGATGGCGAAGTCGGCGTGAGGATCACATCGGTTTTTTCATAGGCGCGAGCAAAGTCGTCAGAAATCAAACGACGCACTTTCAGTGCTTTGCCGTAATAAGCGTCGTAATAGCCAGCCGACAATGCATATGTGCCAAGCATGATGCGGCGCTTTACTTCTTCACCGAATCCGGCTTCGCGAGTTGCTGCATACATTGCATTCAGATCTGCTGCATCGACTCGATTTCCATATCTCACGCCGTCATAGCGAGCGAGATTGCTGCTGGCTTCTGCAGGCGCAATCAAATAGTAAGCAGTCAAACAATATTGAATCGATGGCAACTTGACGTCGACGATTGTGGCGCCTGCTTTTCGTAGTGCATCAAACGCAGCTTCGAGTCGTTCAAGAACGTCTGGCTCACAACCCTCTGGAAGATCGGTAACTCTGCCAATGCGCATACCGGCGACGCCGCGATCAAGAACCGAAACGAGCGAGGTCGCATCTTGTGGAATTGAAGTTGAATCCATCGGGTCATGTCCCGAAATAACTTCGAGCAATGTTGCTGCATCACGAACATCGCTCGTGAATGGTCCGATTTGATCCAGACTGCTGGCGAACGCCACGAGACCGTAACGCGAAACTGTGCCATAAGTTGGCTTCACTCCGACTACGCCACACAATGCCGCTGGCTGACGAATACTTCCACCAGTGTCACTGCCGAGTGACGCAGCTGCGAAACCTGCGCTGACAGCCGCTGCGCTTCCGCCACTTGATCCGCCAGGAACACGCGAAGTGTCAAGCGGATTCTTGGTTGGTCCAAACGCCGAATTTTCGGTGCTTGACCCCATCGCAAATTCATCAAGATTTGTTTTACCAACAAATACAGCACCAGCATCACGCAACTTAGTTACAACTGTTGCGTCATAGGGCGGTTTCCAACCTTGCAAAATTTTTGATGAGCAAGTTGTTTCAACACCGCGCGTGCACATGTTGTCTTTTAGCGCGATAGGCACACCTGCGAGTGCGCCAGGTTTTTTACCGGCCTTGATGTCGGCGTCGATTTTCTCGGCGTCTGCACGAGCCTGGTCGGCTGTCACCAAATTAAATGCATGAATCTCGCCTTCGCGCGCTTTGATGCGGGCGAGATGTTCTTCGACTACTGCACTCGCAGTCAGCGAGCCACTAGTAACACCAGCGACAATGTCAACAATCTTTTGCATCTTTTAAACGTCAAATCCAATTGTCGGTGGCACACGAAAACGGCCGCTCTCCGCAGCAGGCGCCTGCCCCAAAACTTCTTCGCGATCTAACGACTTGGCTTCAACATCTTCACGCAACACGTTTTTGAGTGGATACGGCTGCGTCATCGGCTCAACACCCGCAAGGTCTAGTGCGTCAATGTCACGAAAGTGCTCAAGCATGCCCGCGAGTTGGGACGTCATTTTCTCTGCTTGACTCGGCGAAAGACTCAATCTGGCAAGTCGCGAAACTTTAATTACCGTTTCTTTAGAAATTTTTTCAGCCACGACCTCAATTCTACGAGCAGAGCTGGATTACACACACTTGAGATGCAAAAGGATCGCACTTTCGGGGATTAAAACTGGCATTGGTAAACCTTCATTAGCGAGTTGCTCCCCTGAGTATTCAAGGGGCTTACCGTTTGCTGTGAAAGTGCTCGCCGAAGTTAAGTCGCCCACAGACTGCGAATCACTGTCTGCGAGATTAATCACACTGATTTGATATTTTCTCTCGGCTAGCAACCCTGGCATTCGTAGCGGTTCGCTCTCTAGATCTGTGAGTGTCAAGTCGTCATTAGGAAGTTGCGCAAATGAAACAATCGCTTCGCTCAAATCTAAGGCATAGACACCATGGCTGATCTGCGTCTTTGTCGCACGGTCAAAGCGAACAGTGTTCCCAGAATGCAACAACTGTCGATGTTGCTTGTGCAACGCAATTATTTTCGTTAATGCCGCCCGTTCAAAATCTTTAAGCCTCGAGATATCAAGCTCAACCCCGAGACTGCCAAAAAATGCTGTAGCTCCGCGAAATTGCCAAGAGTGTCTGCGACCAGTTGTGTGCGCTTTATTCGAACCGATATGTGCACCCATCACTTCGTTCGGAATAAACATTGAAGCACCGCGTTGAATGCGTTGACGATCGAGTGCGTCATTGCAGTCGCTTGTCCAAACACGATCAGTTCGACGCAAAATTTCATGATCAATTCGTCCACCACCTGAAGCACAACTTTCAATTTCAACTTTTGGATGCTTCGCCCGAAGTTGATCTATCAATCGATAAACCGCCAAGGTCTGCTCGTGAGTACCCGCAGCACCACTATGCAGAGTCGCCTGCACATGTGGACGATTCATATCCCATTTGATGAAAGAAATCTCGTTTTCAGTCAGCAACTTGTCTAGTTGCGCAAAAATAAATTGATATGCCGGCTGATGATTCAGATTTAGAACAAGCTGATTGCGGCCCGTGACCGGCACATAGTCGGGCGAAGCAAGAACCCAGTCTGGATGCATGCGAAACAACTCGCTGTCTGGATTCACCATTTCAGGTTCAACCCAGATTCCAAAATCCATTCCGAGTGCACGAACGTGCGTTATCAACGGCGAGAGTCCGTTCGGATAAATTTCGGGCGAAACCCACCAATCCCCGAGGCTTGACTTATCGCTGCGTCGTGAACTGAACCAACCGTCATCCAAGACAAATCTCTCGATGCCCACTTGGGCGGCCAAATTGGCAAGATCTTTTAACTTGTCTTCATTGTGTTCAAAATAAACAGCTTCCCAAGTGTTCAACAAAACTTTTCGCGAGCTTGATTCGTTGCGCCGCGGCAAATTTTGGCGAACATTTCGATGCAAGTTCCACGAAGCAGGTGTCAAGCCACCTGGCGAATACGTTGCAACAACTTCGGGGGTCGAATATGAACCTTGAGGTTCTAAACAAAGTTCCCCTGCCATTTGAAGTTCACCAAGTTGCAGATATTTTCTGCCGTCAGTCAGAACTTCAGCCAACAAAACATGGTTTCCACTCCATGCAAGATGCGCACCCCAAACCTCACCAGACCATTCACTTGCACCAGATTGTGTGGCCCAAACAACTGGGGGGTGCTCGTGCGATGTTCGACCAGTGCGATTCTCGGCAGTCCACGCACCGTGATTGAAGTCTTGCCGATGCATCTCAAATTCATTGGCCCACTTTCCCGTGAGTGTGATCAACTCTTGCGCCTGCGTTGGCACAGGCAAAGTGATCGTGAGCGTGTCAAGTAAGTATCGCGTCTGGCCAACATTCGTCACGATTGCTCTTAGTGCAAGTACGCCCGAATCTCTGAGAGCGATCTCACAACTCAAAATCAACTCGGCTGCAGGGTCATTGCTTGTGGTGCGTAAAAAGTTATTTGAGGTTTCGGTGGCAGCTGTTAAAAATCTTGGTGCAAAGTGTCGACCACCAGGTCGATGACCAGCCAAACCCGGGCGCGCAAAACAACCATCTGAATGTTGCGGCACAACTGCGATCGGTGCAGTGACGTCGACTCCTCCTGGTTGCCGCGGTCGAGATGCGAGAGCCAAAAAGTCTTCGTCACTAACTGATTCAAGTTCTTTGCCCCAATACTCGATAACGGGCACTCCACTGTCGACGTTGACGACGACACTTACGCCAGGTTGACGCAAGTGAACAAAACGCGATGAAACATTTAGCGACATAGATGACAGATCTAACTACTAGCTGACTGTGACTTGGTATGTGAATGAGTACTTGCCGGCACTGAGTCGATACTGCGGCAAAACGTCTGGTCCACAACTTGCGGTACCAAGTCCGCGATGGGCAACATCTAAATGCACTACTAATTCGGGGCGTGCTTTAAGGTCAACTTCGTTCTCGGCAACAAACAAGTCGTTTGCCGAATAGTTTGTCGCTGAAAAGTGCAAACTATTCGGCTGCATAACCTCAATACGTATCGTCTTTTTAAGTTCGGTTGAAATCAGCTCAAGCCAACGGGTGTCAGTACGTAAACCAAATTCTTGCGGAATCAAATATGGAGATTGATCTGGGCTACCTGACCACACACCGAGAAGCGAAGCACTCTTGCGATCGGGATAGTTCTCGCCTGGGCCACGACCGAACCATCTAATCTGCTCAAAACTTTTAGGCAGAGCAAAACTAACTCCGACTCGCGGTAGGTCGGCCAACGATTTTGGTACTACTACTTCGTGTTCGAATAAAACCGATCGGCCATCTGGGCTAACACTTCTGCTCACCTTGTGATTCACGAGTTTTTCAGCGCTGATTTTGTCGATACCCGCTCTTTGCCAATTTCTTAGCGCCTGACCACCTGTGCCTTGCTTTTCAAATAGTTCAGGCATCAACTTGTAGCCGTCGTTGTCTACCGCTGCCCGCCAAATGCAAAGTTGCACTGGAGCAACCAAAAGTTCTTCAAACTCTGATCTCGTAGAACTCTGCAATGTCGTGTGCTGAGAGTTGACCTTGACCTGAGCTTTTATCTTGGCGCGAGAAGGCTTCTTTTTCAGCTCTATTTGATCCCATGCAACAAGATGCGACTTGGCACCAAACCAAGTTTCTCTTTTCAGTTTCCAGAAAATACTCAAATGCACTTCACCACTTGACGCGGCGTTGAATCGGCATGGCAGTGCGATGATTTTTGACATGCGTGGTTTTATTTTTAAGTTCGTCAACTTTCCTTGGTCAACAACCTTGCCGTTGACGAACAACTCGTATGTGCCAACAAAATCTTCAAGCCCATTAAACGACTGACGATTTGTAATCAACAGTTTTGTTGCGCCGCCATGGCGTTTCATTTCAACTGTTACTGGTCGATAAACCCAAGCAACTTCTTGCATCGCCGGATGCGGCTCACAATCTGATGAAACCAAACCATCAGCAACAAAACTTCGATCGTTGGGCTGATCGCCGAAGTCTCCGCCCACCGCAAGGCGCTTTAGGTTTGGCGAAACCTGCTGACGCAGTCCGTGATCTTTGAATTCCCAAATGAAACCACCTTGCAATCCGGGTGTGGTTGTTATCACCTGCCAATAATCGGCAAGCGAACCGTTCGAGTTGCCCATCGCATGGCTGTATTCGCACATGATTAAAGGTCGTGTACCAAGACCATCTTCTCCATATTTTTTAATCGCATCAATCGACACATACATCGGACACACAATGTCGCTTGCACGCAGACCACCATCAACCCAGTTCGACTTTGAAATCTTTCCATCGTCGCCGTGAAAGATCGCGCCCTCGTAATGCAGTGGTCGACTTGGGTCAGTGCTGCGAATGAAACTCGCGAGTGCATCGTGATTCGACCCGTATCCCGTTTCGTTGCCCAAACTCCACAAAATTATTGATGGATGAATTCGGTCGCGCCGCACCATTCTCGCGCCCCGCTCAACAAACGCCGACAAGTATCTCGAGTCGTTACAGATACTCGTATTAAATGCGTGGCCTTCGATATTGGCTTCGTCTACGACGTACATTCCAAGTTCATCGCAGAGATCGTAAAAAACTTCGTCGTTCGGATAGTGAGAGCCTCGAATCGCCGTGATGTTGTGGCTTCGCATCACTGTCAGATCGCGCCGAATGTCGGCAATATCAACAGTGCTGCCGTTATCAGGATGATGATCGTGTCTGTTCACGCCGAAAATCCAAATTGGCTGACCATTCACGAGCAATTGTCGGTTCTTGACTTCGACCCGTCGAAAGCCAGTTTTTAAATTGGTTGATTCCACGACACTTGTGTCTGGCGCGATCAGTTCAACTTTGACTTGATACAAATTTGGCGATTCAGCCGACCATGCCAAACAGTTATTGACCGTCCATTCGACTGTGGCTTTATGACCGACAAACGAATATGGTTTTGCCGACTCATGTGGCACAGCCACTGTTTGTATTTTGCCGACTTGTTTGCCACTCGATGTGCGCAACTGAATTTTTAACAAATACCCAGGCTGAGGTGTTGTTAAGAACTGAACTTCTGGAGTAACTGCGATTGTTCCCTTTTTAGTTTTGCAATCAAAGTCAGACTTACAGACAACATCAAAAATATTCACGCTTTTGCGTGACTCAATAAAGACATCGCGATGTAGACCAGCCATCCACCATTGGTCTTGATCTTCGATATAACTCATTGCGCTATATCGAATTACAACTACTGCAAGTATGTTCTCGCCTTCGAGAAGATACTTACTGATGTCATATTCGCTGGGCAATCGACTATCGGTTCCATATCCAACAAACTTGCCGTTCAAATAGACAGCATGAACGCTCTCTGCGCCGCCAATATTCAAAACAGTCTGTGATGTCCGCCAATCTGCAGGAACAGAAAATTTGCGACGATAAACACCGGTTGTGATCTTCTTTGGCAAATCTGGAGGCGATCCATCAAAGGGCATCTGCACATTTGTGTAGTGGGGAAAGTCGCCCGTGTCTTGCATCGTCCAGTTGCCAGGAACATCGACGTGCTTCTGGCTTTGCAGATTTGTCAACACAGATTCCTGAACATCGTCTGGGTGAGAAAACAACTCAAACGACCAACTGCCGTTCAACGAAATTTTTTTATCTCTCTTTATCGGCGTGTGCATCGGCAGACGATTGATCTGCGTGATTGTCGGGTCTGCCCACGGACGCATCTCACCTATCTGCGGCAACATCAGTGAGTCTTTTGGTCTCGAGTATTCACAGCGATAGCAAACCCTAATTCGCAAGGCACAAACTCGCCAATGTAAGAACAACTTCTCAGCCTGACAAAGCCCAAAAGATACACTTAAAAATCTGTGCGACAAGATCCATGGCTAAACACTTCTGTGCACATTGTCGAATCACGACAAAGTCGTCCGAACCTGCCAAGCGATGGATGCCCTTTTTGTGTTGGCGGGCTTGAGGCGAAAGAACCCTACGAAATTAAGTCTTTTGTCAACCGATGGCCGGCCATGCCCGATGACCGATGTGAAGTCGTTTTATATACGAGCAACCACGATTCATCACTCGCAGAACTTTCAACCAGCAACGTTAAAAAAATTGTCGATCTTTGGGCCAACCGCACCGACGCATTGATGAGCCGCAGTGATGTGCAAAATGTCTTGATTTTCGAAAACCGCGGCAGAGAAGTTGGTGCAACTATTGACCATCCACACGGGCAAATTTATGCCTTCGATCACGTGCCTGAAAGAACCAAGAAACGAATTGATAACTCTTGGCAACCAGATTCTGACTCAACTCGACGCTTCATCGAAAAAGATGGGTGGGCAGCTTGGGTGACTTATGCGCCGATTTATCCAGTCTCAATTGAAATCGCGCCGGTCAAAAGAATCGCCGACCTGACCACAATGAGTGAAACTGACCGAATTGCCTTTGCCGAAATTTTGCGCGATGTACTACAGCGTCTTGATCGCCTTTACGCGAGCAAGACTCCTTACATGATGTGGATCAACCAACAGCCAAAAAAATACTCAACGGGTTGGTTCAATATCGAAATCATCTCACCCTGGCGAGAAAAAGACATCACTAGGTTTATTGCAGCTGCTGAAGTTGCAACTGGCGAATATTTTAATCCTTTGAATCCAGAAGATCTGGCGAAGACTCTGCGGTCTTTGAATTCTTAGTTTGCAGACGAGTCTTGGTCAAGTAAATAACTGCAACAGCAAAAACAATTATTGAAGTCCATTGATTGAGTCTCAGGCCTGAAATATTTTTTGCTGTGTCGATTCGCAAGCCCTCGACAAAGAACCGCAGAAACGTGTAAGTCGCGACATAAAGAGCAAAAATTTGTCCGTCTTGAAAGCGCCAACGCTTCTCAGCTTTGATCAAGGCAACACATATAAGTAGACAGCCAAGCGATTCGTATAAAAAAGTCGGATGAAAAGTGGTGCCGGCTACGAACCCTGCCGACTCGGCTTTTGCCGCCGAAATCTGAAGCGCCCACGGCAACGATGTTGGCTTTCCAAAGAGTTCTTGATTAAACCAATTGCCCCATCGTCCGATCGACTGGGCCAGAGCTAAAGCCGGCGCGACACAAGACAGTCCGGCAGCAATCGGAATATTTTTACCCCGCGCGACAATCACTCCAGAAACAACACCTAGAAATATTCCTCCCCAGATGCCGAGCCCACCTTGCCAAATCTTCACCGCGTCAAAAGGCCTGTCGGCGAACCTTTCCCAATCAGTCAAAACGTGATACGCGCGACCACCGATCACACCAATCGGTACGGCAATCATCGCGATCGAACCAGCATCTTCAGGTTTGCCAATTTGTCGTTGACCCAAACGTTTTTTGAACAACCAAACCGCGGCGATCACGCCTAGGGCGATCATCAATCCGTATGCATTAAATTTCAGGGGTCCGAATTGAAGCGAACTAGCTGACGGACTCGGCAAGCTTGCGAACATCACTTTCAGGTTAGTTGTTATCGCTAAACCAGGTGATAGTTGTCTATCAACTCTTTTTGCTGGTCTACTTGACGTGTGACTACTGCTCGGCGCCAAGTTGATTCGGCAGCGATAAGCGCTCTCGCCCCAGTTGCTGCGCTCCTACCTATTTGGCTAATTGCAATTGCAATTTTGTGGTTGCCTTTTTGGCGTCTAACCGATGTTTCGTACCCACTTTTTGCATTCGCTGCACTTGCACTCGGAATAATTCTGTTTTCAAAATCAATCCAACGAATTTTTCTTGCACGGCTACTAAGTGCCCGCAAACCAACTACTAAAGAAACGGCAACTCTTCAAAAATCTTGGCGACGTGTAGCCCAAGCAAATCATGCGAGCGCTCAAAGCTTTGTACTTGCTGTTGTGGATACACAAGACATCAATGCTTTCGCATCAGGCGGACACCTGGTTGTTGTTTCGTCGTATGCAATCAACGAACTCAACGAAGACGAATTGGCAGGAGTTCTAGCTCACGAGTTAAGTCACCACTTGGGCTCGCACACTGTCGCCCTCACGATTGCTCAGTGGTTGAGCATGCCGATCTTGCTTCTCGCTCGAGTTGGTTTCATTTTGCAACGGCTGGCCGAAGCAATTTCAAACACGTTCTCGTCACGCTTTGCTGCGCTCAAATTCTTTGGGCTTTTAATCTCAGCAGCACTCACAGTCGTCTCGTCACTCTTTGTCGCAGCGCTAGTTGTAGCCCAGACTCTGAGCAGCGCAGTTGGTCATGCGTCAGAGTTTCAGGCTGATCGCCGGGCAGTGCATATGGGTTTTGGAAGCGAATTGCTCAAGGCTTTGCAACATGTTGAAGATGACTCACGCCGACACGCCTCACAGCAAAACAGCAGCCAAGGCGACAGTTTGAGTGTTTTGTCGCATCCACCTGCAAAAGAGAGAATCCTTCAACTCCAAGTTTTACTCCGTACCGAAGATCCATTTCGATGAAACTGAGTCGCGACTACTTCAAGCGTTCGGCGCGTGCTCGACTTCTGACCGCTGTTTTGTCAGGTGCACTTGTCGGTTTTAGTTTGCCGCCATGGGGATGGTGGCCGCTAGCAATAATCGGTGTTGCAATATTTTTCGCACTTTGCAACTTGACAGAAAAAAATCGCGAACAATTTGCTCTTGGCGCTTTGTTTGCGATTACTTGGCTGAGTCTCGGAATGATGTGGATGTGGTGGCTCACTGCTCCTGGATACATCATCGTCGTGCTTTTGTTTTCAACTTTGCACGGCTCGGCGGCAATAGTCGCAAACAAAATCGGTTCGACTTCGATCTCTCGACCAATCGCCCACTGTCTTGCCGAGGTCATTCGTTTTTCACTGCCGTTTGGTGGAGTCCCACTGGCGACTCTGCCGATTGCGATTTCGCCGACCAGACTCGCAAATACAGCGACTCTCGGCGGACCCATCTTGACGACTTGGTTTGTTTTGCAACTCGCAGCGCTATTCACTGCATACTTCAGTCGTCGTGAAACAAGATCGGGTGTTTTAAAGATTGCAGTCGTTTTGTTGGTCGTACATCTCGTCGCCACAAATGTTTCGCCGGTAAAAAACACTGGCGAAAGTCTTCGAATCGCAATTGTGCAAGGTGGTGGCCCACAGGGAGTGCTCGCCATCAACGCGACTGCGCGCGACGCCGTTGACCGCCATTTAATAGTCACGCAAACACTTCAACTGCAAGACAACCTCGACGCGGTGCTCTGGCCAGAAAATGTAATTGACGTAGTCGATTTCAAGCAAAGCCGTGAATACAGCGAGATTGTGGACGAAGCAAAACGACTTAACGCCGAGTTTGTGGTTGGCATTACCGAAGATGCAGGATCCAAAAGATTTACTAATGCCCAAGTAGTGGTTCAACCAAATGGTGAAATTTCTTCTCGTTATGACAAAGTTCGTCGCGTGCCATTTGGTGAATATGTTCCGCGCGGATTGCGCAGTCTTCTGAGCGCAATTGGTGCACCAATGAACCGCATTCCAAGCGATGCAGTGCAGGGTCAAGAGCCAGCCGTTTTAAAAATTAGTGATCGCGATTTTGCTGTTGTCATTTCGTGGGAAGCATTTTTTTCGGGTCGCGCCAATAGCGGCATCGAGGCTGGTGGTTCGGTTCTACTCAATCCAACCAATGGCTCAAGTTACACAGGTTCAGTTCTACAAACGCAGCAACTAGCGACTAACTCCATGCGCGCTCGAGAGACCGGACGCTGGACACTTCAAGCGGCAACTACAGGTTTTAGTGCAGTAATCACACCCGAGGGAAAAATCACAAATCGACTCGGCATCGGCGAGGCGCAGACTTTGATCGTTGATGTGCCACTTCGAACAGGCCGAACAATTTACTCACATCTTGGGGATGCAATTTTTATAATCTTGCTAATCGTGTCTCTGGCCATCTGTCGATTTAGAAGTCGTGTCAAGCGAGAACTGCAGTGAGCGAAAATCTGATACAAATCGCTGGAGAAAATATTCGTTGCATAATTGATCTCGAGAACGGCGGCCGGCTTGCATCGCTAATCGCTTTTGATCGCGAACTACTGGTAACCAAGAACGCAAACTTCAATATTCAACAGTGGGGCTCTTACCCCATGGTTCCTTACGCTGGCCGTGTTCGTCGCGGAAAATTTATCTTTGACTCTAAAGCTCATGAACTAGAAATAAGTTTGGCGCCCCATGCAATTCACGGCACCGTACTTGATCGTGCATTCTCTGTTATCGATTCTTCACATCAGAGTGTCACAATGAAAATAGACCTCGGCGAACGATTCGGTTTTGCCGGCAGTGTTCAACAAACTATTTCAATAGTCAACGACACCATTGATTTTGTTTTGACTCTTTCAACTGATGCAGAGAGAATGCCAGGTCAAGTTGGTTGGCATCCTTGGTTTGCTCGGCCATGCCGAATCGAAACTGACTTTGCTCAAATGTATGTGCGTGACTCCGACGGCATTCCAAGCGGTGAAGTTGTTTCTCCGCCTGCCGGCCCGTATGACGATTGCTTCACAGGTGCGCGAAAACCACCAAAAATTATTTTTGATGAGTCAATCACCGTGCAGATTGATAGCGACTGTTCACACTGGGTCGTTTACGACCAACCCGAACATGCAATCTGTGTTGAGCCACAATCGGGTCCACCCGATGGTTTCAATTTGGCGCCGTTCATAATCACTCGCGACAAACCTCTCAGCAGATTTATGCGCTTAACAATCACTAAATA